>JAHLFV010000131.1 GCA_018883625.1 Candidatus Treponema excrementipullorum | reverse complement strand
TATCTTCCATGTAGCACGTTTTATAATTAGCGAAAGCCCACTCCATCAAGGTTGTAGAATCCTTTATCCTGTAATCATTTCCCTCTGCAGAACCTGAACCGGCCCCCTGCATTGTAACGGAAATAAACCTTGTATCTCCACGTTTTACGGTTAAAGAAAGATTATACCCTGACTCATAGATAAAACCGGTTTTCAATCCATCACAACCTTCCATAAGTCCCAAAAGCTTATTGGTATTTTGCTGATAAATGGGATGTTCTTTCCCAATTTGCCATGAAGGAAGATTTTTTTCCTGGGGATAAGAAATGGAAAGCTGCGAATGGTAATCCCGAAGAGCCTCCGGATACCGCAAAATATACTGTCGGGCAAAAGTCGCAAACTCCCGGGGCGTCGTCACATTTAACTCGCTGTAACCGGATGGTTCAACAAAATGGGTTTTTTCCAAACCTAATTTTTTCATTTCCAAATTCATTCTTTCGATGAATGAATCCACAGAACCGCTCACATAATGAGCTACTGCAACTGCCGCATCATTACCGGAAGCCACAGCCAAACCCAAAAGCAATTCCCGCAAAGTTACAGTTTGTCCCTCTCCCAAAAACATCAGAGAAGAAGCCGGCGGTGCATTAACAGCCCAAGATTCGGGAGGCAGAGGTACAATATCATCTAAAGATATCGCCCCGGTAGCAATTTCCTGAAACACAACATACATAACAACAAGTTTGGTCATCGAGGCCGGAGGAATAACCCTGTCCGCATTTTTTTCATACAGAATCGCCCCTGTCTCAGCGTCAATTAAAATTGCAGCACCGCAACTTAAATCCAATTCCGTAAAATCGTCTTCATAAGGCAATTCGCTCAGTAAAGGAACCGGATATCTGTCTTGAGTACTTTCTCTGAAAGATGCAATATCTTCCGATGTAATTTCTATCGTTTTGGGATTTTTTACTGTTTCTACATATAAGAAAAAGGTTCCTGTAAAGGCACCAGTCAACAAAAGGACAAACGAACAGATTAGTATAATTTTTTTCTTCATAGGGGACTATCATATACTAAAATACAATAAGGTGCTACATATTTGGAAAAAAACTTTCCATCAGTCATTAATGGATTCTAACTTATACTTTACTGTTCTATTTTGTGTTTATAAAACTACTATTCAAACTTTATATAAAGCAGTAATATGTATCCATGGAAAAAAAATTATCACAACTTGTTAATGCCCTTAATATAGAATTAACATCAGTCGACAGAGATCCTGTCATAACAGATTTGTGTTTTGATTCCCGTTCTGTTACCTCCGGTTCTCTTTTTTTTGCCCTACCGGGAACTCATGTTCACGGTAACACTTTTATTACAGATGCAATCAACAGAGGCGCTCTGGCAGTAGTTTATCAGGATGAGTTACCTGTAGAAGCCGTAAAAACGGCAAAATCCCAGCAGACGGCCCCTGTTTTTATAAAAGTACAAGACGCTCGCTTTGCCATGTCTCCGATAGCAGCGGCCTTTTACGATAATCCTTCTTCAAAACTAGCTGTTATCGGCGTAACAGGTACAGAGGGAAAATCTTCCACAGTCTCCTTTATTTGGCAATTACTAAGACTGATGGGAAAAAAAGCCGGCTTTATTTCTACGGTACAGTATTCCTTAGGTGGCGATGCCATTGCAAATCCGGAACATCAAACGACCCCGGAAGCCCCTATCGTACAAAGGCAACTTTACCAAATGGTACAAGCCGGTTGCCACTACGCTGTTGTGGAATCCTCGTCCCATGGTTTATCTGTCAGAACGAATCGGTTGGGGAACGTGTTGTTTGACTGTGCTGTTTGGATGAACGTTACCCACGAACACTTGGAATTCCACGGAACTTTCGAGCAATACCGTCATGATAAGGCAAACCTTTTCCGCGCCCTTGATACTCACAATCATGAAAAACTGATTGACGGACAAAAAGTAACTATTCCGGCTTTTGGCGTTATCAACTTGGAAGATCCTTCTGCAGAATACTTTGTAAAATCAACAAAATGTCCTGTTTACGGTTTTACGACCCGAGGAGCTGCCGGCAGAGGACAAGGATTTCTTAATAGTAATCCTCCCCGGATTCCATATCTCTTGGCCGATAAAATAGCAGGCTCAAAAGGCATCAGTTTTGAGTTGGAAGGCTCTGGAAAGCTTATCGGTACCGTTGGTGTTGGTAATATCGGTACCGTTGATATTAGTAATATCGGTACCGTTGGTGTTGGTAATATTGGTACCGTTGATATCGGCAGTATCGGTACCGTTGGTGCCGATAGTGGAACTATTGCCGTCGAATCCCCTGTCAGTGGAGCCGTTAATGTGTACAATATAACGGCAGCATTGTTAACAGTTTCTCAAATTACTCAACTGCCTATACAAGAAGTTGCCGGGAAAACCCAATTTCTTGAACCCATTACAGGCCGCATGACTCCCATTTGTCAGGGGCAACCTTTCGAAGTCATTGTTGACTATGCCCACACCCCCTCATCATTTGAAACCATTTTTCCACCGTTAAAAAAACGAGTCACCGGCAGATTGATTGCACTTTTTGGTTCAGGGGGAGAACGAGATATTAAAAAGCGGCCGGAACAAGGAAAAATCGCCGCACATTGGTGCGATATGGTGTTTCTTGCCGATGAAGATCCCCGAGGGGAAGATCCTCAAACTCTTTTGGAAATGATAGCCCAAGGTGCCAGAACTGAAGGTAAAGTTTCTGAAGAGACGGGTTTGTACCTTATTCCCAACAGGCAGGAAGCTATACGAAAAGCATTTTCTCTTGCCCGGGAAGGTGACATAGTTTTATTGTTGGGTAAAGCCCACGAAAATTCCATCATATACAAAGACTATATTATGCCTTACGATGAAATCAAAGAAGCCCAAAATGCTTTGGCAGAAATGGGATTTAAATCCCGTTGATTTTGCCCCGATTCATCGCAGCTACTTAATTTAAACAGAGGAGTTGTTATCATAGTATGAATGTTGCAGTTATTTACGGCGGAAAATCAGGAGAACACGAAGTTTCCATTATTTCCGCTACATCCATAGTCCGTAATTTATCCCAAGACAAATATACCGTTTTGCTTATTGGAATTACAAAAGACGGCAGGTGGTTCTTTCAAAACCCGTCTCAGGTAAAAGAAGTATGCGAAAATCCCGACGCTCTCCTCAGAATAGAAGAAAATAAGGAATCTGCCATCAGTCTCGTTCCCGGAGGAGGAACGAAAGGCGGTATCGCAACAGCCAGGGGAAGTATTGCCATAGATATAGCCTTTATCGTTCTCCATGGAACTTACGGCGAAGACGGTACTATACAGGGATTATTTGATATGTTGGCAATTCCGTATACAGGGTGCGGAACTATGAGCAGCAGCTTAGCCATGGACAAAGAAAAAACAAAAATTGTGTGGCAGTCCAACAATCTGCCGGTTTTACCTCATGTGTGTCTACACAAAGATGAAATGACTAAAAATACAGCAGCTTACAACGCTCTCATAAAAAAAGCTGAAGAAAATTTCGGATACCCACTGTTTGTGAAACCTTGCAGTGCCGGAAGTTCCTGTGGTGCTACCAAAGCTACCACTTCCAAAGAATTATATAAAGCTTTGAAAGAAGCCTTTTCCTGGGATAATAAAATTTTAATTGAACCGGCGGTTAATGTTCGGGAAATAGAATGTTCCGTTACAGGAAATAAGGAGGAGGATATAAAAGCCTATATCCCCGGAGAAATTACTCCCAGCCATGAGTTTTACGATTACGACGCTAAATACTTGGACCCCCAAGGTGCTGTTTTGACCATTCCTGCCGATGTTTCTTCCGACCAACGGGAACAGCTACGGACTTTAGCAGTACAGGCATACAAAGCCCTTGATTGTACAGGACTCTCACGGGTCGATTTTTTTATCGATAAGGATTCCGGCGAACTGTATCTTAACGAGGTGAACACCATGCCCGGTTTTACGTCCATAAGTATGTTTCCCAAAATGTGCGAAGCCGGAGGTTTGAAATATACCGATTTATTGGACTTGTTGATAGATTTGGGATTGAAACGTTTTGAAGATAAAAATTCTCTTCAAACAAGCAGATGATTTGATTTTGTAACTGGGAGACGTTATGGAACCTTACACATACCCCGCTGACTGTTTTTTTAAGTCTTTGGAAGATATAAAAGGTAAGAAGATCACTATCATGGGCTTAGGCCTCAACGGCGGCGGCCAGGCAGCTGTCCGTTTTTTCCTAAAACATGGAGCTTTTCTTACCGTCACTGATATGAAAACAGAGGAGGAGTTGTCTCCCACATTACGTGCTTTAGAAAAAGATATACAAAAGTATAGAGACAACATTACCTTTGTACTGGGCAGACATGATATACAAGATTTTTCCCAAGCTGACGTAGTAATAAAAAATCCCGGCGTAAAGATCCAGGGCAATAAGTACCTGGCCGCCGCCAAAGCTATAGAAACAGATATATCTGTTTTCTTAAAATTTACCCAAGCTCCCATTATTGCAGTAACCGGCAGCAAAGGGAAATCCTCTACAGTCAGCGCCATTCATTATGGCTTACAAAATGCAGGGTTCAAAACATTTTTAGGTGGTAATATTACTGTCAGTCCCCTCACCTTTTTAGAAGAGACAGACAAAAATACCCCCGTAGTTTTGGAACTGTCCAGTTGGCAATTGGCTGATTTGCGAGGCAGAGGCTTACTAAAGCCTTTTATTGCTCTTTTGACTCTTATCGTCCCTGATCATCAAAATTGGTATGGTTCTATGGAAAGCTATGTTGCCGACAAAAAACTTATATATAGGGATCAAGATTGTCGGCAATGGACTGTATGTGGTACCGACTACTGGGGTTCAGTTTTTGCATCGGAAACAAAGGCTCAAAAACTTTTTTATGATACAAAGCCTCTTCCACCCCAAAGTTACGGTGCCTTTTTTGACGGTGACACAGGATATCTTTTTTTACCATCCTACGAAAAACCTCAACCTGTAATTGAGTCTTTAGTTGTTCCCGGCAAACACATGAGGATAAACGCCCTTAATGCAGCCTTAGTCATGGCCCTCATGGGGATTGGCCCCACAAAGATTTCATCCATTCTTTCCCAGTGGCCAGGGCTTCCGCATCGCTTGGAGTTTTTCCATAAAGCTACTCTTCATGACCAACAAATTTGTTTTTATAACGATTCTGCAGCTACAGTACCAGAGGCTACTGTGGCTGCCGTTGAGGCTTTTCACTCTCAACTTCACTTAATTTGTGGCGGAACCGATAAAAATCTAGACTTTTTACCGTTAGCTTCGGCATTGGAAAAGAATCCGCCTTTTTCTGTCTGTCTGTTAGAAGGAACCGGCACCGATAAACTTATCAAAATCCTTAAAGAGAAAAATATTCTTTATTACGGCCCCTTTCCTGCTCTTCAAGACTTATTGGAGCACCTTAAAACCAGTATTTTACCTTCTGTACCTGAAGACAAAAAAAGTGCCCCCGTAGTATTTTCTCCGGGAGCAACTTCTTTTGGTATGTTTAAAAACGAATTTGACAGAGGGAATACCTTTAAAGCAGAGGTATTATCTCTCTTTTAATCTTTTTTTGTTGAATCTTCTGTAGCAGATTTTAAGGTGTATTTATACCGTTTGATTTTTTGACTTGCGGTTTTTTCAAACTCATCTACAGTCTGCACGGAACCGATTTTTGAACTTCGGTTAACTCTATTGTTAACAAAATACTGTATCTCCGCCATGATTTCGTCTTTTTTATAGATAAAATCTTCTGTAACATTCTTTACAGCACCACCTACCGCATTGGCTACGTTTTCCGCTAATTTTACAATTGCAACAAGAGAGCCTTTTTCTCCTTCTACAACTAAAGATTCGGAAACCATAGGATGCTGATTTAAAACAAATTCAATATCTTCCGGGTAAATATTCTCTCCTGAAGAACCAAGAATCATGTTCTTTGATCTACCTTTCAGCGAAAGATAATTTAATTTCTTTTTCTTCTCTAAAATACCCAAGTCACCGGTTTTAAACCATCCTGCACCGCAACTGTCTTCTGCAGTGGTAAAAACTTCTGCCGTCAACTCGGGATCCAAATAATATCCCTTCATAACATTGGGACCTTTTACTACCACTTCACCAATACCTGTTTCCGGATTTGGATTAAGTATCTGCATCTCAACCCCTTCCAATACAGGTCCGATAGTACCCGGTATGGTAGTTTTAGGAGAAGAACCTGCCAAAAGAGGAGACGTTTCCGTGAGACCGTACCCGATAGCATAAGGAAACTTTGCTTCTTTCATAAATTGTTCTACCAAGGGATCTGTTTTTGCACCACCAATACCAAAAAACTTTATTTTCCCCCCCATAGTTTTTTTAAGCTGCTTTCCTGCAACTCTATTCAATAGTTTACGAAAAAATGGCTTTTTATATAATCTACCCATCAAATTATCTTTACTGAATGTGGGAACTATCTTATTTTTATAGATTTTTTCCATAATAAGAGGAACACTTAACACTACAGTTGGACGCACAATTTTAAAAGCCGGTAGCAAAGTAGAAACTGTTGGCGGTTTTTCAAGGTAGTATATAGAACTTCCGTTAAGGATTTGCATTACAAAGCCGATGGTAAATTCATATACATGGGAAAGTGGCAAAAAAGATAAACACCTGTCTGATTTTTTGACACGATGTACCGTCTGACATTGAATGGCAGTCCACACTAGATTTTTATGGGTTAGCTCTACACCCTTTGAACGACCGGTAGTTCCTGATGTATAAATTATAGACGCTGTATCTTCCTCTTTTACCTCTACAGCAGGCGGTAACGGGTCTTTTTCTAAATCGGTAGCAACTCCTTTGTAGGGAGAATAATCTTCCATTTTTATGATACATTTCAATAAATCTTCCGGCAAATCTTTAATTTTACTGTATAACCGCTCACTGACAACCATCATATCTACATTGGCATGGCGCAAAATAGCCTCTACCTCTACAGAAGTAAAGTCTGGTAACAAGGGAACTCCTATACCACCGTTATTTACAATAGCTAAATACATTGCGCCCCATTGAGGCATTCCGGCACTGTATATGGCGACTTTTTTCTTGTCTGTAAAACCGTTTTTATATAACACACGTGCAGCCTGATTTGATAAATTTTCTAACTGCTTATATGTAATAGGTGTACCATGAACTAAAGACAAAGCATTGAATTGAGCAAATTTCGCTACTGTATTTTTAAAAAGAGCAGGAAAAGTATAGACTCCCAAATCCTCTATAGTCTGCATATATCCTCCAAATATATCAGATTTATTTTCGTGTACATTTATAAGACACCATATAGACGAAAAGGTTGCACATTTTCATGCACAACCTTACTGTTTATGGATATTTAGTAACTTTTAGCAATAAAAATACAATGTGGTTTACTTCCACGGATTTCTTCTTATTATCGTCTCCTTTCTATCATATCCTACAGAAACTATGTCCACTGCAACTTCTGTATATTTTTCGATAAAATCTATATAGGCTTTTGCAGCCGGATGAATTTCATCATAGGACTTGCAGTTTTTCAAAGAAGTTTTCCAGCCGGAAAATTTACGCAACACAGGCTTTGCTCTATTCAACTCTTCAATTGAAGCAGGAAAATCTGTTACTTCCTTACCATCAATTTCATAAGCAACACAAGCCTCAATTTCATCCAAAGAATCGTAAATATCAAGATGAGTCAGTATTAAACCGTCTATGGAATTTGTTTGACAGGCATAACGTAAAGCCACCAAATCCAAGTAACCGCAACGGCGAGGACGACCGGTAGTAACCCCATATTCCCGTCCCGTATCACGAACGAATTTATACAACTCACTTTGGCTTTCTTCATCAAATTCTGTAGGCATGGGACCGTTTCCGACTCTGGTTGAATATGCCTTAAATACACCTAAAACCCTATCCAAAGCTCGGGGGCCGATACCTGCACCTACGGCAGCACCGGAAGAACAGGACATTCCAGAAGATACGTAAGGATAAGTACCTGAATCCAAGTCTAACATAGCTCCTTGCGCACCTTCCATAAGGACGTGTTTACTTCGAAGTTTATACATCTCTGCAGTTAAATTTACTTTCATGGAAAGTAAACGTTCCGTGTAAGGAGCCAAGAAGTCTCTGTCCTCTTGTTCCAACTCTTCCATTTTATCTTTCCAAGTTAAGTCTGCAAGACGAATTCCATCTCTATCACTTTTCATAGAATAAGTTATACCGATACCTCGTCCTGTAGTTCCGATAGGTTTCTTTCTTTGGGCATCCCGCTGTTTATCCAACTCACGGTATCGCGGTAATACGATATGTGCTCTGTCAGAAATAAAAACCCGACCTTCCCAATCTATGCCCTTTTCTTTTAACATTGCCAATTCTTTAAACAAAGCTTCGGGATCTATTACCATACCGGTTCCAAGATATACGGTTTTATTCGGATATAAAATACCTGAAGGCACCAGATGCAGTGCATACTGATTATCTCCGATAACAATAGTGTGACCGGCATTGGCTCCGCCAGAATAGCGAATAATGACGTCAGCATCATTTGCCAAAAAATCTACTATCTTACCTTTACCTTCGTCACCCCATTGGGCACCGATAACAACTACATTCATAGGATAACCTCCACTGCTGACTTAAAATACACATCATTATACTAGAAAACATGTTGTAAGCCAATAGAGAAACCGTAATAGCCTTCTTCCATTGGTTATTTTTACCAGTGTCTCATGGCAGAAAAACCTATTTTACTTTCCATATGTTCATAAGCGTACATTTGACGGCTTCGTGCATAATCATACTTCATACCCAAAATCCAATCATGCACTTCTATACCAACTCCCAAAGCAAAAACCGGAGTTGCTTCTTCGTAATGTGACAAAAGTTTATATTCCAGTAGATCCGCAGAACGCTGTATTTTACTGATTCTGTCATAGTTAACACCAACATGTACACTTAAAACAGCATTCAATTCTCCGTAAATAGGTACTCGCATTTCTGTTCCGCCATAAAAATACACAAGGTTGACGAAATTACTTTTATAAAAATTGGTGATTGCACCGGTTATACCGGAATAAAAATTAAACCATCCCCAACGATAACTGACCGACGCCCCTGTTTGTTCAAAACCCACATCTCTAAATTCATCTCCCTTTTCCAAGTCATATAAGGTTTTATCTCCCAAAATATCACCACCCATATGGTAACACACATGGCGAATCGGGAATAACTGAACTTGAAGTTTATTGTCATAAATATAAGTTATAGTTGGATTTACCAATATTATTGAAGAAAACAAAAATGAAGTACCGTACAATTGTGAAGCACCGCCACCGTACATAGCAAAACTACCGTTCCATAAAAACCCGATTCCTACCCCCAGGCGATGTCGACCTTCATCAAAACTCAAAGCCAGTGGTTCCACTGATGTTGCCAACTGAGGATTATAGAAAAAAGATATTTTATCCATTTTAAACGCAGGCTTATCATATAATTCCTTTGCATTTGTAATTGTTCCTAAAAGAATTGAAGAATTATATGCATAGGGATCTGCCCAACTGGAAAAATATTTATCAGTTTCCGGTTTCTTAAATGGATTAAAATTCCACTCAGCTTTTTTCTTTTGGGTGTATTGATCCATTTTTGCACCTAAAGATTGAACCTCTTCTGTTTTATTTTCTGGCATTTGCACATTTTCTGATTCTGCAACTTGTGAAAAACCGTAGAAAAATGTAAAAAACAAACAAGATAAAATTAATAGCTTTTTTTTTTCATGTAACCTCGCAAAAAAAGGCTGATTTCAAAACATGAAATCAGCCTTTCAAATCTCACATTAGAAAATTAGTTCTGATAGGTATAACCGAAGATGTAATATCCCAGCGGTGTATAGAAAGCACCCTTAATATTTTCTTTCATCATGTAAGAATTGGTGTAGAAATAAATAGGACCAAGGGCCCAGTCTTCACCCATGATGATATCTTCGGCACGGTGCATAGCAGCCATACGTACTGCAGGATCGGCAGAACTCTTAGCTTCTTTGATAGCTGCATCGTATTCAGGATTAGAGTACTGTCCATCGTTATTTCCGCCACCTGTCAACCACATATCCAAGAATGAGATAGGATCGTTGTAGTCTGCAATCCATCCGTTTCGGGCAACCTGGAAATCGCCGTTTTTACGTGTTTCCAAGAAAGCATTCCATTCCTGATTCTGAAGCTGAACAGTTACGTTCAAAGCCTTCTGCCACATCTGCTGCAAAGCTTCACCGATAGCCTTATGAGCATCACCGGTATTATACAAATATGTTACAACAGGGAAACCTTCTCCGTTAGGATAACCGGCATCTGCCAACAACTGACGTGCTTCTTCACAGTTTTTCTGATAGATTTCATCTGTCAAAGGAGCTTCCCAATAATCGCCACCAACAGTTCTGAAGTCGTCCCCTGTAGGATTAGCGTCATAAACACCGGCAGGAACAAATCCTGTTGCAGGAACCTGTCCACTCTGAGTAATCTGTTCTACAATATACTTGGAATCGATTGTCAAAGTAAAGGCTTTACGAACTCTCCAGTCATCAAAAGGTTCTGCCTGTGTCTGATAACTTACATAGTAAGTACCGATGTAATCAACAATGTCCAACTCACCGGAAGCGATTAAACTGGGAGTTTCATCAACAGGAACCTGGTTAATGTACTGCAAGTCGTTTGAACGGAAACCGGCCAACATAGCGTTGGAGTCTGCCATCAAACGGAAAGTAATAGAATCGGGACCTAAGTTAGCTACGTCGTAGTGGTACTCATTGGGAACCATTTTAATATATGAATCATGTACCCATTCAGCCATCTTCCAAGGACCGTTTGTAATGTAATTCTTTGAGCCATTTGATGTGGTCCATGTATCAGGTTCTGCACTGACAACATCTTCACGAACAGGGAAGGCTGCAGGGAAAGCACAGATTTCCAAGAAATAAGGACAGTCGTAAGTAAGAACAACTTCAAATGTGCTGGCATCGGGGGCAGAAACTGCCAATGTAGAGGGATCAGCTTCTCCAGAGTTTACCTCTGCATATCCTTTTACCATGTCGATCATGTAACAGTAGTCAGCAGCAGTGTTAGGATCTGCCAAACGGCGCCATGAATATACAAAATCGTTAGCTGTTACAGCTTTTCCGTCAGACCATTTTGCATCGGGACGGATCTTAAATGTGTATGTAACGGTTCCGTCATCATTCACAACCTTCTGATAAGAACTGGCTTGACCGTTAACCAACTCTGCAAAATTCATGTTACCCTTATCATTTACGGGTTTTCCGCTATCAGCCCACTTCATCAAACCCTCAAAAAAATGTTGAGTCATGATAGCACCGTCAACTGCAGAGTTCAATGCCGGGTCTATTGTTTGCGGTTCAGAAGCAACGCAAACATTCAAATCAAATGATTTTGTAGCTGTTTGCTGAGCATTATTGGCAACGGTTACCTCTTCCTTTTTGCTACAGCCAACAAAAACAAGACTGAAAGCAAGCAGAGCAAACACTACACAGGTGAAAACCTTATTTGTAGTTTTCATTTCCTCACCTCTTTAAATATAAATTTAATCTATAACAAGGGATATACTATCCCAAGGTACCAATATAAAATCCTGTAATATCACTGTAAAAGTCAGAACACTATAGCACAAAACTGCAGTGACTGTAAAGTGATTTTACTTTTAATGAAGAACAAATCACAAAATGTGACAGGCAGCCCAGTGGTTGGGAGCCAATTCTCTGAATTCCGGGACTTCTTCCTTACATCGTGCCGTTGCATAAGGACATCGAGTATGGAATCGACAACCGGAAGGCGGATTTATGGGAGAAGGAATATCTCCTTCCAAAACAATCCGTTGCCTTGTCTTTGATTTTTCAGGGTCTGGCACAGGCACTGCAGAAATCAAAGTTTTTGTATAAGGATGCAAGGGGTTCTTATTCAGTTCATAGCTGGTAGAAAGCTCCACCATTGTCCCCAAATACATAACCCCGATTCTGTTTGAAATATGACGAACTACGCTCAAGTCGTGGGCAATAAACAAATACGTTAACCCCAACTCTTCCTGCATGTCTTCCAACATATTGACAACCTGAGACTGTATGGAAACGTCCAAGGCAGAAATCGGCTCGTCACACACGATAAATTCCGGATTTACAGCCAAAGCTCGGGCAATACCGACACGCTGCTGTTGTCCACCGGAAAATTCATGAGGATAGCGGTTTGCATGTTCCGTATTTAATCCAACCATTTCCAACAACTCTCTGATTCTGTCTTTTCTGGCAGCTTTATCGGGACACAACTTATGAATATCCAAAGCTTCACCGATTATTTCCCCTACAGTCATTCGTGGGTCCAAAGAAGCAGAAGGATCCTGAAAAATAATCTGCATTTTACGGCGATAGGGCAACATTTTCACTGCGGTTTTCTTTTTACCGTCTTTTTCAAAAATGGTAACACCGTCATACACAATTTTTCCGCTGGTTGGTTCGTGGAGCCGTAAAATAGTTCTACCTAACGTTGTTTTTCCGCAACCGGACTCGCCAACCAAGCCTAGAGTTTCTCCCCGTTTTATGTACAGAGATACGTCTTCAACTGCCTGAACACCGGGTCCTCTTACACCTTTTATGGGGAAATATTTTTTTAAATGTTCTATTTCCAATAATTTATCGTTATCAGCCATGGATTATTCCCCTTTGTTTTCCGTTTTTTTATTTTTAAGTTCTTCCACCCGTAACCAACAGGCAGACCGATGCTCCGGACTTACCTCAACATACGGAGGCATTTTCTTTAAGCATACTTTCCGGCAATGCTCACAACGGGGAGCAAAAGGACAACCTTCCGGTGGATTTAACATGTCTACAGGAGTTCCTTCTATAGGAATCAATCGTTCGTAGTTTTCTGCATCTACCCGAGGCATTGATCGAAGCAATCCTTCCGTGTACGGATGAGACGGACTATAGAAAATATCGTTTACAGGTCCTTGCTCAACAATTTTACCGGCATACATAACGGAAACCTTGTCGCAAATTTCTGCAACTACACCCAAATTATGGGTAATAAAAATAATTCCCATACCGGTTTTCTTTTGAAGAGCCTTCATCAATTCGATAATTTGAGCTTGAATGGTAACGTCCAAAGCTGTTGTGGGCTCATCGGCAATGAGCAGTTTGGGATGACAAATCAACCCCATAGCGATCATAACACGCTGACGCATTCCTCCGGAAAATTCATGGGGATACTGTTTCATTCGTTTTTCAACATTATTTATACCCACAAGTTCCAACATCTCCATAGCCCGCTTTGCGGCTTCTTTTGTTGAAACGGTTTTATCATGAGTTCGCAAAGCTTCTATCAGCTGATTTCCGATGGTGTACACGGGATTCAAACAGGTCATGGGATTTTGGAAAATCATAGCCACGTCTTTGCCTCTGAAGGAAGCCATTTCTTCTTTTGTGAAAGACAACACATCCCGGCCTTCAAATGAAATAGACCCGCCGATAACTTTACCCGGTGACTGCAAAAGTCCCATAATGGAGTAGGCTTCCTGACTTTTACCAGAGCCAGACTCTCCTACAATTCCCATTACTTCCCCGTAGTGCAGATCGTACGAAATACCACCCACAGCTTTTACTTCGCCGGCGGGAGTAAAGAAAGATACGTGTAGATCCTTTATTTCTAGCAATTTTCCTGTCGGTTCAGGAGATTCCCCCATAACTTCTGCACTTTGTCCTTCCATATAGTTTTCCATAGGGTCTCCTTATTTCTTTAATCGGGGATCCAAAGCATCCCGTAATCCGTCACCGAAAAGGTTAAAGGAAAGAATCATAATACTCAAAATCAAAGCAGGGAAAATCAGTCGATAAGGATAGGTATACATACCCTGAGTTGCTTCCGAAGCCAAAGAACCTAAGCTGGTCAAAGGTGCGGAAACACCGACACCTAAATATGACAAAAATGATTCCAAGAAAATAGCACTGGGAATTTGAAGACAGGTGGTTACTACCAGTTGTCCGATACAGTTAGGCAATAGATGACGACGGATGATTTTACCGTGGGAAGCTCCCAAAGCCTTTGCTGCGGTAACATATTCCTGCTGTTTTACCTGCAAAACTTGACCTCGGATAATACGGCTCATACCCACCCAGTACAAAGCTGCAAAAGCTATAAACATAGAAATAAGATTTGCCCCCATGATACTGACAAACTGAGAACCGAATTTTCCGGAACTGGCATAGGATTTCATTGCTTCACCTAACATGGCAGAAAGCAACAAAATAACAAGAACATCCGGCACAGAATAAATGATCTCGACAATGCGCTGCATGACGATATCTACTTTACCGCCGAAATAACCGGAAATTGAACCGTAAGCGGCACCGATAACAAGCACAAGAAAAGCAGCACAAATACCTACCAACATGGATACTCTGGTACCGATCATTACACGTACCATTATATCCCGTCCGAATTTATCTGTTCCGAATACATGAGGAAAAACAGATTCTCCGGCAGCTTTTCTTTTTAACTCATCGTCGGAATATCCAAATAAACGGGTTTTGATTTTTAATTCTTTTTTTAAGACTTTTTCCAGCTCAGCTCCTCGGAGAACTTTACCATTTTCATCAACATGTTCTCCGCTGACTTTTGCTTTTGCACGAATTTGGGCAATTTCAATGCTGGACAATTTCTTTCCCTCTGCAGCAGCTTTTGCCATAGCTTCTTCTACTACTTCTTCGGGAGTTTTCGTTTTCATGGCTTCTGCCAAACGGGCCTTATCTTCCAAAGATATATGCCAAGGATGAAGATTTTCTGCACCTTTATTAAATTGCTCGTATCCATAAGGAACCAACATGGGACCGATAAAAGCAAAAATAAAGATAACAACCAAAACACCCAATGCAATCATGGCAACAGTATTCTTCTTTAAACGTCTCCAGGCATCAGCCCAGTAAGAAACACTAGCTCGCTGAGGTATGAAATCCTTTTTTTCTTCCCCACTGGCACTTTTAAAATCATCATCAGAAAAATCATTCCAATTCAATATGTCTTCAACATCTGGCTGTAAAGAACCAAAAGAAGTTTTTTTGATCTCGTCCATTATCAGTCAGCTCCTTTTGCTAAATTAATTCGAGGATCTACCACTTTGTAGAGAATATCTACAATCAAGTTCATAAAAACAATAAAAGTTGCCAAAAAAATGGCAGTTCCCATAATCATAGGATAATCCAAAGCTGTGATAGATTGCACAAAAGCTTTTCCCAAACCGGGAATATTAAAGACATTTTCTACAACAAAACCGCCACACAATGTAAAAGCCGTTAAGGGTCCCAAATAAGTGATAACGGGAATCAAAGCATTGCGAAGAGCGTGCTTAAAAAGAATGGGAAAAGTTTTTAATCCCTTGGCGTAAGCAGTTTTTATATATTCTTGATTTATCGCATCCAACATGGAAGATCGAGTGAGACGGGCAACATAACACATGGGATATAATCCCAAACAAAAACACGGCAAAATATAACCTATTATCCCATTGGAAGCAGAATAACTGCTGGGGAAAAAATGCAGAGCTTCAATACCGCCACAGAAAACCACCATCAATGTGGTCGCCACAACAAAGCTAGGTAAAGAAACCCCTAAAGTCGTTACTACACGCAGCAAACTATCTATAAACTTACCTCGACGGTAAGCGGCAATACATCCCAGCGGAATCCCCAATAAGGTTGCCCATGCAACGGCTACGATACCAAGACTGGCAGAAACAGGAAACTTTTCCGTGATCATATCCACTACCGGTCTGTTTTTTGACATTTTAATTGATGTTCCGAAATCTCCGTGAAGAAGATTACCTATATACATTACGTACTGCTCTGGAAGAGGCTTATCTAACCCATATTTAGCATTCAAAGCATCAATAACACTTTGAGGCGGAGTTTTTTCACTAAGCCACGGATTACCCGGAACAGCATTCATCAGAAAAAAAGTAATGGTTGCTACCAGAAAAACTGTCAGCAAAGCCATAAAAATACGTTTAACTAAAAATTTTGCCATAACCTATCCATACTACATTATTTATTAAGTTACTTCAACTGCAAGAATCTCTAATCCTTCAAGATACTATAACATTTTAAACAAAAATACTATACTTTTTTTTACAAATAATGTAATATCTTCAGTAATTATTTATTTTGTTGTGGAGGACAAAATGGTAAAAAAAATATCTGTTATCTTTTCTATTTTGTGTGCTCTTGTACTGTTTTTTTCCTGTGCAAAACAGGAAAATAAGGATTTATCACCGGTAGAAAGAATTAAATCATCAGGGAAAATAATTTTGGGAACATCTGCGGATTATCCCCCCTATGAATTCCACGCACTGATAGACGGAAAAGACACAATCGTAGGTTTTGATGTTGCCATCGCCAAAGAGATTGCAAAAGACTTGGGTGTTGAATTGGAAATCAAAGACATGAGTTTTGACGGTTTATTGGCAGCACTGGTATCCGGTAACGTTGACATGGTTATTGCCGGAATGACCCCCGATGAAGAACGACGCCAGAGTGTTGACTTCTCAGATATCTATTACAGTGCTATTCACGGTGCCGTTATCAGAAAAGCCGATATGGACAAATACGGAAAAGATCCTGCAAGCTTGGCAGACAAAATGATCGGTGCGCAAAAAGGTGCCATTCAGGTAAACATTGCAAAACAGCAGATTAAAAATGTTCCAGAAGCAGAGTTGGACAATAATCATTCCCAAATCAAAGAACTGGGAACACTCCCCGATTTGATTATGGAAGTTAAAAATAACAAAATCGAAGCTGTTATCGCCGAATTACCGGTAGCAGAAGCTTACGTAAAAGCAAATCCCGACTTGGCTGTTGCCGAATACAGCTTTACCGATGACGCCGGTGGTTCTTCCGTTGCCGTTAAGAAAAACAGTCCTGACTTGGTAGAAGCCATTAACAAAACAATTGCCCGTCTCCAAGCAGAGGACAAAATTTCAGAATTTGTAGGCGAAGCTAACATGTTGGCAGATGCCCAGTAAAAACTTTCACTAATATAAAAGCTCGGTACAACGCCGAGCTTTTTTTGTATTGGCTTTTATTCATATTCGTTTTATTTTACAGACATTATGTAGCAATCATGATATAATTTCTCCTGACTCCTAAACGGCGTCTCAACTATGGAGGAAGGAATGAAAAAACGAGTTTTTGCAATCGTTATATTGGTACTTATTTTTTTTGGAAATATCTATGCGGCAGAATCTCCCCAAAAAGAAGTCGAAATTCTTTTTACCCATGATCTACACTCTCATTTAGAAGAATTTCTTCTGTTAAATGGTGATAAAGAGGAAATGGTAGGCGGTTTCCCTCGAATAAAAACAATAATTGACCAAAAGCAAAGCCAAAATCCCAATGTATTTGTGTTTGACGGAGGAGATTTTTCCATGGGAACCCTCTACCAAACAATTTTTGAACAAGCTTCCCCGGAATTACGGCTCATGGGAGCAATGGGATTTGATGCTACCACCATCGGTAACCATGAATTTGACTATAGAACATCCGGAATACTGAATATGATGGAAACAGCCATTGAAAGCGGAGACCCTTTGCCGGAAGTTGTATTGTCAAACGCAAAAATCACGGGTACACCATTTGAAGCATTGCATACGAAACCCTATGTGATCATCACAAAAGGTGACATTACGGCAGCCGTATTCGGTGTATTCGGAGTTGACGCTTTAGCCTGTGCACCTACTTGTGAACTTGAATTTATTCCCGCCGCAGAAGCTGCACAGCAAGTCATTGCAGAAATCAAAGAAAACTACGATGTAGATATCATTGTATGTCTGTCCCATGGCGGTACCAACGCAAATATCAGTAAATCGGAAGATCATTTGCTAGCTCAAGCTGTTCCCGAAATAGATATTATTGTCAGCGGCCACACCCACACACGGTTGGATACACCGGCAAAACAAGGTAATACTTGGATCGTTTCCGCCGGAGAATACGGCAGCCGATTGGGAAATATTGTGCTCACTCAAAATCAAGAAAATCGCTGGGACTTAAAAGAATACGAATTGATTTTGTTGGATGACTCTGTTCCCCAAGATCAGGACACCTTACAACAAATACAAACATTCAAATCAGATATCAATCATATATATTTGGAGCAGTTTGGCTACACCATAGACCAAGTGCTGACGGAAAATCCTTACAGATTTTCTGCAATTTATCAACTCGGTAACAAACTGGAAGAAGACACTTTGGGAAACATTATTGCTGATGCCTATGTATATGCTGTACAAAACATTGAAAAAGAAGCGTATCGTCCCATAGCTGCTGCCATTGTTCCTGCAGGTATCATCAGAGACACTATTCCCATGGGGCCTGTTACAGTAGAGCACGCCTTTCAGATAAGCTCGCTAGGTGTGGGACCGGATCAAATTCCTGGCTATCCCCTTATTGAGGTGTATTTAACCGGTAAAGAACTAATGACAGCTGCTGAAATAGATGCTTCAATTTCCCCGCTTATGCCCTCGGCACAATTGTACTGTTCCGGTTTGTATTACAAAGCCAATGACAAACGATTGATTCTCAATAAAACCACCGATGTGTGGCTTGTAGATCAAAACGGCAATCGTCAAGAGATACAAAAAGATAAGCTATATCGTGTAGTTGCCGATTTGTATTCAGGACAAATGCTCAGTGCCGTCACCGATATGTCAAAAGGTATACTCTCCATTGTTCCTAAGGATAAAGACGGCAATCCCGTTGTTGATTTGGAAAAACAAATCTTGTACGACGGTAGTCAGGAAGTAAAAGCTTGGACAACCTTGGCAGGATATCTCGACTCTATGGATCAAATTCCCGCAAAATACAGTGCCCCCGAGGGAAGAAAAATCATTGAATCAAGCTTGAATCCTTGGGAACTGTTAAAAAATCCTAACACTATAGCCCTTATCGTATACGCTGTGGCAATTATCGTTTTTGTAGGAATAATTGCACTGGTGGTATTTACTGTAAAAAAAATTAAAAACAGAAAAAAATAACACAAAAAGGCTGTTCTGTATCTTCACTTACAGAACAGCTTTTTCCTATTTTCCTCTGAGAATCGGTATAGTACCTTTACCGAGTCTTATTTACTGTACTTTTCTACCTCCGCCTTTGCCAAAGCGTCGCATATTTCGTTGTACTTATTACCGGCATGACCTTTAACCCACTGCCAAGATACCTTTAATTCACTGTTAAGGGCATCCAAAGCTTCCCATAAATCTCTGTTTTTTACCGGTTGATTTTCAGAGTTTTTCCATCCATTTTTCTTCCAACTGCGTATCCAAGAAGTAATACCGTTTTTAACATATTGGCTGTCAATATACACCGTTATGGAAGATTTTTTCCATTTCTCATTTTGTTCTATAGCGGACAGCGCTGCAATGGCAGCACTTAACTCCATACGATTATTGGTAGTATTGATTTCTCCCCCAGCGGCGGTAAACTCCTCTCCTCCAGCCAAAATCACACATCCCCAGCCACCGGCTCCCGGATTACCGGAGCAACCGCCATCTGTATACACCACGATTTTTTTATCATCAAAGTTTAATTCCCCTGATATTCCTGTGGGAGTTAAAATTCGAGCTGACTCTTTTATTTTATGTGTCTTTTTTTCAAAGGGATATTCCAAACCGATATTTTCCCGAATTGTATCCAGAGCCTTCATTACCCGCAAACTTTGGCGATGGGTATGCAACGGACTTTCTCTTATCTCTTCTCCCTGCCAACGCAACTGAATGCAACGGCAAAATTCTTCTATTTCGTACTCATATCCGTTTATACCAAAAGGATAAGCACATGACTCAACATGTTCTCCATCCAACGACAGAATATAAGCCTCTTCTCCCATCCAAAAGAGAGGCATGTATATAGTACCATTTGTTCCTACTATCTTAGCAGATTTTAGCTGTCCGCCACACTCGGTATCTATACTGCAGGACAAATGAGTCTGAATATTACCGAATTGCATAGAGATACTGTCAAAAGCATCCACTCCGGTAAAAGCTTTTCTGCAAGTGTTTTGGATCAGATCAGGTGATAACTTTTTCTCTTCACCTTGAGACCCTAAGAAACTTTCTACCATAGCGAAAGCCACCGTTACAGGATAAATTCCCACATCCAGCAAAGCACCACCAGCAGTATTCACATCATATAGTCGATTCAAAGGATATTCTTTATCTGCATATATAGCCTTTGGTTCCCGGCTGATACAAAAATCGGCATAAACAGCCAATAAGTCTCCGATTTTTCCCTCTGCCACCCATTTCACACACTGTCTGAAGGTAGGATTAAATTTTGTCCACATTGCCTCCATATAGAAGCAACCTGTTTTGTACGCACAATCGTACACATCTTGCAATTCCTGAGCATTTATGGCAGGTGCTTTTTCGCACAATACAGATTTACCGGCTTTCATGGCAGCAATAGACAACTCTGCATGATTCATATGTGGCGTTGCAATATACACTACATCAATATTTTTATCTTCAAAAAGCTCTTGATAGCTTGCATACACATGTTTAATATTCCACTTTTCGGCAAATTCCTTTCCCCGCTGCGGATTTCTGGAAGCGACACCATACAATTCACTGTCCTTTGACTGGGCCAGAGCCTCAACAAAGGAGGCAGCAATTCTTCCGGCTCCCACAATACCCCATGCAATTTTTTTCATATCTTACTCCAGTTTACTTGCCATTTAACAAAATATTTTATATCTTTTATGAAAAGAATACGTTTCATAGTATCACAATTAAAGCCTTATGGCTATTGGAAGGAGATTTATAAAAATGGCAAAACAATTGCTTTTTAACGAAGATGCTCGCAAAAAATTGCTTTCAGGTGTTGAACAGATTTCTCAGGCAGTTAAAGTGACATTGGGTCCTAAGGGACGTAATGTTCTGTTAGACAAAAAGTTTGGTGCTCCCACCGTTACAAAAGACGGCGTTTCTGTTGCAAAAGAAGTTGAATTGGAAGATCCTTACGAGAATATGGGTGCTCAGCTTCTCAAAGAAGTTGCAACTAAAACAAACGACGTAGCCGGTGATGGAACAACAACTGCAACTGTATTGGCTTATTCCATGGTACGGGAAGGATTAAAAGCTGTTGCTGCCGGCATGACTCCCATTGAATTAAAAAAAGGTATGGACAAAGCCGTTAAATTGGCTGTTGACGAAATCAAGAAGAATTCAAAAGAAATCAAAGGTTCAGACGAAGTTTCTCATGTTGCTTCTGTTTCTGCCAATAATGACGAAGAAATCGGTTCTATTCTTGCCGGTGCCATCGAAAAAGTAGGAAAAGACGGTGTTATCACTGTTGAAGAATCAAAAACTATGGAAACAACTACAGACTTTGTAGAAGGTATGCAGTTTGACCGTGGATATATTTCACCCTACTTTGTAACAGACAGAGAGAGAATGGAAACATCTTTCAGCGATGCCTATATTCTTATCCATGATAAAAAGATTTCCAATATGAAAGACTTGCTTCCTTTGTTGGAAAAGGTTGCTCAGACAGGTAAACCTCTTGTTATTATCTGTGAAGATATGGACGGAGAAGCTTTGGCAACTCTCATTGTTAACAGCATCAGAGGAACACTGAAAACTTGTGCCGTAAAGGCTCCCGGTTTTGGTGACCGCAGAAAGGCAATGTTGGAAGACATCGCTATTTTGACCGGTGGACAGGTTATTACAGAAGATTTGGGTCTCAAGTTGGAAACAACAGAATTGGATCAATTGGGACAGGCAAAGAGCGTTATTATCGACAAAGACAACACTACCATTGTTGACGGTGCCGGTAATGTAAAAGACATCAAAGACAGAGTTGCTCAAATCAAAAAACAGGTAGAAGATTCTACCAGCGAATACGACAAAGAAAAACTCAAGGAAAGATTGGCAAAAATCTCCGGTGGTGTAGCAGTTATCAATATCGGTGCCGTAACCGAAGTTGAAATGAAAGAAAAGAAACACCGTGTTGAAGATGCCTTGTCCGCAACCCGTGCAGCTTTGGAAGAAGGTATCGTAGCCGGAGGTGGTCTTGCTCTTATTCAGGCTTCAGAGTGTCTTGAAAAGGCCGATACCAACGATTTAAGTGACGATGCTAAGGTTGGTTTCAAAATCGTAAAAAGAGCTTTGGAAGAACCTATCCGTCAGATTGCAGAAAATGCAGGATTGGACGGTGCCGTTATTGCAGATAAAGCAAAACACGAAAAGAAAGGTGTTGGTTTTGATGCAGCAAAAATGGAATGGAAAGATATGATTGCAGCCGGTATTATTGACCCTGCAAAAGTAACCCGTTCCGCATTGCAGAATGCAGCTTCTGTAGCAAGCCTCTTGCTTACAACAGAGTGTGCTATCACCGACTTGCCGGAGAAAAATCCTCCTGCACCTCCTGCACCCGGTATGGGTGACATGGGCGGAATGTATTAATTTTCACCTAAAAGCAAAACATAAAAATGCTTAAAAAAGGGCAACGGTTGACTTTTGACCGTTGCCTTTTTTTTACTCATCTATTTCCCACGTCAATTGTAACTAACAGGTATTTTATATGTTACACTCCTGTGAAGTCGCAACTTTTCCTAAAAGCCTTGACTTTAACAATTTTCTTCTCTAATATTACGATAATACAGAAACGGAGTAATGTTTTTCATGAAAAAAATTTTCAGTGCGATTTTTATAGTCACTCTTTTTGCATCAGCATTTGCTCAAGACATCACAACAGCAAGTAAGTTTTTTCAGTCCGTATCAGAATCTTACGGCAGAATATCAACATATGAAGCTGACTTATCTATAACTGCAGACGGAAAAACCATGACGGCAAAAGTTTCTTATAAACGTCCCAGCCTTCTGAGAATGGATTTTTCCAATCCTCAAAATCAAGTTATTCTTTTTAACGGAGACATGTTAACCATTTATTTACCCGGTATGTCAACAAACCTGCAACAATTCGTTACAAGTACAACAGATAAAGCCGGTATGGATTTAGCCACCCCCCAAGGCTTAGCTCTTATGAGCCGTTACTATACAATTGCCTATGAAATCGGCCAAAGTCCTGTGCCTTTAAGCGATGATAATCAGGAAAAAGTCGTTAAGCTTATACTGTACCCCAGAAATCCGGCAGAAGCTTTCCGTCAAATTAAATTGGCAATTACCCCGGACAACAAACTAATTCGGCGCATAGAAGCCACAACAACTCAGGGGCAGACCTTTGTTTTTTATTTTACAAATTACAATCTCAATGTAGAAATTCCGGATCAACGTTTCGTATATGATTCACCGGCTACATCAAATAACTATAATAATTTTTTGTTTTCTGAGTAAAGGTATAATGCACCATGGAGAGTTTTGGTAAAATACTGATTGAAGCACGGCAGGAAAAAAACATAGAAATAGAAACAGCAGCTTCAGATACAGCGATATCGAAAAATTTTTTGGAAGCCTTAGAGTCGGAAGATATAGACAAATTTCCCAGTAATACCTATGCCATCGGTTTCTTACGCAATTATGCAGAATATTTAGGCGTTGATGTAAATCAGGTGGTGACCCTTTATCGGGCGAAAAGAATTCAAAATACTCCTACCCCTGAGTCGCTGTTGCAAAAGCAAAAACGCCCCTATATTAAAGTTATCATTATAATTTCCATTGTACTGGTGTTAGCCGGTATTGGAGCCTTCTTCTATATTACGTATCTACAACAACAGGAAAGAGCAAAAGAAGAAGCTACTCTACTTACAAATAAAGTAACTGCCGGAAAATATATTTTAACGGATCAACCCCTGACTAAAAGAGTATACAAGGGAGACATTATTACCGTTCCCACTGCAGAAGGTGATATCGATTTAGTAGTTGCCCAAACCCTTGAAGAATTACACCTTATAACTCCCGTAGGAACCCAAATTTTGGAGTTAAGCGAGGAACGGGAGATCGATATTGACGGAAAAGAAGGCACAGAACTTATAGTGTATCTTTCTGATATTTCCCGTACCGATGCCAGCAGAGGTGCCGAAGTCCGCATAATGGTAAAAGACGGTAATTCTATACGCTATGCAGAAACAGATACTGCTGCAATTCCCAATGCAGCGGACATTACTAAAGAAAAATTGACAATTATGCAGGACAACAGAGCGTATCCTTTTACAACCAGTATTACTTTCCGAGCTCCCTGTATTTTCAGATATAAGGTTGATAATCAGGAACCTATCGAAGATTACTATACCACTAATGATTTAATTACCGTTCAGTCGATGAACGGAATCCGTATGTGGGTTTCAAATATCAATGCCATAAAAATTCAGGTGTTGGCAAACTCCCGGACCCACGATTTGGAAGTAGGAAAGGCAGGACAGGTGGTTGTACAAGATATAAAATGGGTACGAGAACCTGACGGAACATATAAGATAGCGGTAATAGATGTTGATTAGTTTTTATTTAGACCAACACGGGTGTGCAAAAAATCAAATTGACGGAGAACTTATTTTTTCCCAGTTGGTAGAAAAAGGACTTAAACCTGTAGATTCTCCAGAAAAAGCTGATTTGATTATTGTAAATTCCTGTGGTTTTATAGAAAGCGCAAAGCAGGAATCTTTGGAAGCTGTTATAGAAGCGAAGGCTGCTTATCCTCAGGCAAAGGTACTTTTGGCAGGGTGTTTATCCCAGCGATATGCAGAGGTTTTAAAAGACGAGTTACCGGAAGCCGACGGTATTATCGGTAACGGCAACTTGGACATAGTTGGTAGCATTGTCGATTCAATGGAACAAGGACAACGTCCCGTAGAGACTCCTCCTCAGGAAGGAATATCTTGCGGCAACAGAGATACCTTTTTATCTTTTCCCGGTACCGCTTATGTGAAGATTTCTGAGGGGTGCGATAATCGCTGTTCCTTTTGTGCCATTCCCTTGATCAGGGGAAGAATGCGAAGCCGATCCAAAGACGATATTGTTGCAGAAGTACAATCTCTAATACGACAGGGAATTTTTGAGATAAATTTGGTAGGACAGGACTTGGCAGCCTTCGGTATGGACGGTGTAAATCCCCACCAAGAATCTGTGTGGAACAAATTTAACAGTCCTACCCCTGTAAGTCCTTTAGCAAAATTATTGGAAGCACTGAGTGCCTTAGAAGGTAATTTTTGGCTCCGTCTGTTATATATCCATCCTGACCACTTCCCCTTAGATATTCTTCCCCTTATTGCACAAGATAGACGACTTTTGCCTTACTTTGATATTCCCTTCCAAAGCGGAAGCACTCCCATCATTAAAGCAATGAACAGAATTGGATCTCAGGAAAGTTATCTTCGGTTAGTGCACACGATACGGCAACAGTTGCAGTCTGAAGAACTGGGCTCTCCGGCTCTCAGAACCACTTTTTTAGTGGGATTTCCCGGGGAAAAAGAAGAAGACTTTGCCCAAACCGTCAAGTTCTTACAAGAAGCAAAGCCGGATTGGTCAGGTTGTTTTACTTACAGTCCTGAAGAAGATACTCCTGCCGTGAATTTTCTAGATCAAGTCGAAACTCAATCAGCAGAAAAAAGAAAAGCTATCTTAGAGAAAACACAGGAACAAATCACAGCCCAAAATCTTGCTCACAGAACTGGGAAAACATATCAGATACTTATCGAAGAAATTATTCAAGGCGGTGATGGTGAAGGAAACGGCTTAGCCATAGGTAGAGCTTGGTTCCAAGCCCCAGAAGTAGACGGTGCTGTTGTGGTAACCTACGATTTGGAAGAACAAAGTG
>JAHLFV010000130.1 GCA_018883625.1 Candidatus Treponema excrementipullorum | reverse complement strand
CTTAATGACAGTAAGATTGAATTTGTATTCAGTAAATCAAAATCAAAAAAGAAACCCTCGGTTACTGGCAAGAAGCAGAATTAATTAGCGCCAAATGGCGCTAATTAAAAATCAATATTAAAGGAAATAGTATGAATAAGTTATTACCCCCCAAAACTTCCAACTGCAAGATTTTCGAAGAATGGTATGAGTACGATGCCAATGGCAATAAAATCCACTATAAGACATCTGACGAATATGAAATATGGTATGAGTACGATGGAGCTGGCAATCAAATCCACTGTAAGACATCTGACGGATTTGAAGAATGGCGAGAGTACGATGCCAATGGTAATAAAATCCACTATAAGACATCTGACGGATTTGAAGCATGGTATGAATATGATACCAATGGAAATAAAATCCACTATAAAGCCTCTGACGGATTTGAAGCATGGTATGAGTACGATGAAAAAGGAAATCAAATCCACTGTAAGGACACTGACGAAGAAGAATCATGGTTTGAATATGATACCAATGGCAATGAAATCCACTGGAAAAACTCTGACGGATATGAAGAATGGCGAGAGTACGATGCCAATAGCAATGAAATCCACTGGAAAACCTCTGACGGATTTGAAGTTTGGTATGAGTATGATGAAAAAGGAAATCAAATCCACCAGAAGAACACTGACGAAGACGAATCATGGTTTGAGTACGATGAAAAAGGCAATATAATTTACAAAAAAACATTACACAAACCCCAAAAGAAGGTTTAAAAAAATATAGGAATTAATATGTACAGTGGAATTACTTTAGTAAACAAAATTGATATTCTGTATATCTACTTATATGTTTTCTTTTGAGATAAACTTCAAGAAACTATTAAATAAAACCTGTGAGAAAGAAATTATAATAACAAAAATGTAAACAAAAAAAAAATAAAGCAACAAAACTTGACTAAAACTAACTAAATAACTAGCATATCAGTACAAAACTTTCAAAATCTGTACCTATGGGGTATTTAGTAATTTGGGACCAGAATGTCGCGGGTTCAAATCCTGTCATCCCGACTTTAATTTATTGTATTTTATATAAATAAAAATTACTAAAATCTTCTTAGGTTTCAGATGTTAACAAAATGTTAACAAGCTAGGGGGATTTAGTATGTATTACCATCTTTTCAAGAAAACTGTAAAATCAAAAAAAGGCAAACCTGCAAAGAAGTGGTGTTCGTATCCTCCTTTCTCTGTGCGTATAAATGATTCCTCAAAGGATCTCATTTGATGAGCTACGACTTTCAGCGTGTAAGTTCTATTCACATAACTTCTAGCCTGAATCTAAAATTTACCTAAAATTTTTTATTATTTCTTTTCAAAAAAAAAATTCTTTACTATATTTGTTATATGACAAAGTATGGAAAATTAGTGCGCGGATTAGAAAAAAAGTACATTCTTTACACCGCCTTGACTCCCGTAACCATGTTGGGAGAAGTCGCTATGGAAATGCTCATCCCGCTGATTATGGCAAAAATAATCGATGTTGGGATCGCTTCCTATGACATCAATTATGTTGTAAAAGTCGGCCTCATCATGATAGGGGCTGCCTGTCTTTCCCTTATTATGGGTGTTTTATCAGGAAGGTTTGCTGCTTTGGCATCCACCGGCTTTGCCCACAATCTGAGAAAAAACCTATTCCAAAAAATACAGGATTTTTCTTTCAGCAACATGGACAAATTCGGAACGCCATCCTTGGTTACACGATTGACCAGTGACGTAACAAATGCTCAAAACACGTACCAAATGCTTATCCGTATAACAGTTCGTGCTCCGGCTATGTTGATCGTAGCATCTTTTATGACCTATTTTATAAACAAAGAACTGTCTTCTTTCATCTTCATCATTGTACCGATTTTGGCAGTAATATTGACACTTATTGCTACAAAGGCTTTTCCCCGATTTAAAGAAATGCTGAAGCGCTACGACGTATTAAACAGCGACGTACAGGAAAATCTTACCGGTATACGCGTTGTAAAATCTTTCGTTCAAGAACAACAAGAAAACCAAAAATTCAATAACACCGCAGATGCTGTAAGATCGGCACAGTTAAAAGCAGAACAAATTATTATTTTCACCATGCCTGTTATGCAGTTTATGATGTATACAGCCATTATCGTTATTTTGTGGTTCGGCGGAGTTCAGATCATCGGAGGCTCTATGCAGGCAGGAGAACTTATCAGTTTTCTTACCTATGTAAACCAGATTTTGATGTCGCTGATGATGCTTTCAATGATTTTCGTCATGCTTGTTTTAGCCCGAGCTTCTATAGCACGAATTTTGGAAGTACTGGAAGAAGAACCTGCCATAAAGGATATGGCTTCACAGAACTCTCAGGCAGTACAAAGCGGTTCTGTGGAATTTAAAAACGTTTCTTTTACCTATTCTAAACACAGTACCAATCCTGTACTTAAAAACATAAATCTCACCATAAAACCGGGCTCCGTTGTGGGAATAATCGGAGGAACAGGTTCTTCAAAATCCACTTTGGTACAAATGATTCCCCGCTTATACGATGTAACGGAAGGCCAGGTTTTGGTGGACGGACGGGATGTCCGAGATATTCCCATGGTAACTTTACGGGACAGTGTTTCCATGGTTTTACAAAAAAATGTTCTGTTTTCCGGAACTATTAAAGAAAACCTGAAATGGGGCAACAAAGACGCTACCGACGAAGAAGTGACACAAGCCTGTATTTGGGCTGATGCCGACGGCTTTGTCAGAAGCTTTCCCGACGGTTATGACACCGTTTTGGGACAAGGTGGCGTAAACCTCTCCGGAGGACAAAAACAACGGCTTTGTATTGCCAGAGCTTTGTTAAAAAACCCAAAAATATTGATTTTAGACGACAGCACCAGTGCCGTAGATACAGCTACCGATGCCCGAATCCGCAGTGCACTAAAAAACAATCTGCCTGACGTGACCAAAATTATCATAGCTCAAAGAATAACCTCTGTACAGGATTCGGATTTGATTGTCGTAATGGATGACGGTGCCATTGCCGCCACCGGTACTCACCAAGAACTGCTGGAAACAAGTGAGATTTACCGAGAAGTATACGAATCACAGCAGAAAGGACGGGAATAATGCCTCCAATGGGAAACAAAGGGCACGGCGGTCACGGAAGAGGCTCTGCCGGAAAACCTAAAAACGTACGTCAAACTCTAAAACGATTATTTTCATACATGGGTGGACATTCGATTCTTTTGATACCGGTTATGCTCTGTGTACTTATAAGTTCCGGAGCAATGATTGCAGGAACCTACATGTTAAAACCGGCTTTGAATAACTATATAATTCCTCTTATCGGACATCAAAATCCGGATTTGACTCAGTTTATAAAACTACTGGTAACTATGGCTGTTATATATTTAGCGGGAGTTGTAGCCGGATACTTAAACAACAGACTTATGCTTATCCTGTCTACCAGTACCCTATTTAAAATAAGAACAGCCATGTTTAGCCACATGGAATCTTTGCCCTTACGGTATTTTGATACAAGAACACACGGTGAAATAATGTCTTTGTACACCAACGATACAGACACATTGAGAGACATGTTCAGTCAAAGTATTCCCCAAGTTCTTTCTGCCATTCTGACAGTGACCGGAGTTTTTGTAATGATGTTAATTCTCAGTCCCGTGCTGACATTACTCGTTATAGCCATGGTCATAGTTATGTTCTTTGCCGTAGCAATTATCGGTGGCAGAAGTGGAAAAGCATTCCGTGCTCAGCAAAAAAATATCGGTAAAGTAAACGGTTACATAGAGGAGATGATCGAAGGCCAAAAAGTTGTCAAAGTGTTTAATCACGAAGAAGAAACAAAAGCTGTTTTTGCCCAGTTGAATAAGGACTTGCAACAATCCAGTGCTACAGCTAATTCTTTGGCAAATATAATGATGCCTTTAATGTCTAATATTTCCTACGTAAACTACGCATTAACCGCCATGGTAGGAGCTTTGTTGGCTATCAGCGGACACATTGATATCGGTACTATAGCATCTTTCCTACAGTATACCCGCTCCTTTACCATGCCTATCAGTCAAATGTCTCAGCAATTCAATAGTATTTTAAACGCATTGGCAGGTGCCGAACGGATTTTTGCCATGCTTGATGAAGAACCGGAAACAGATGAAGGAACTTATACCTTGGTAAATGCCGTGGAACTTTCACCGGAAGCCTTAAAACACAGCAAAGAAACCAGCTGTCCTCTTCTTACAGAAGCTTATTCCTACACAGGAAAATGGGCATGGAAAGATACTGCCGCACCGGAAGGAACACCTCTTATACCATTACGGGGAGAAGTTGTTTTTAACGATGTATCCTTTGGATATGTTCCCGAAAAAACTGTTTTGCACCATATAAATTTAAAAGCAGAACCGGGACAAAAAATAGCTTTGGTCGGTTCCACCGGTTCCGGCAAAACTACCATAACAAACCTTCTTACTAGATTTTACGATATAGAACAGGGCTCCATTACCTTTGACTCTATTCCCATAGAAAAAATCAAAAAGAGTGCCCTGAGAAAGTCTTTGGGCATGGTTTTACAAGATACCCACTTATTTACCGGCAGTGTAACGGACAATATCCGCTTCGGAAATCCCGATGTGTCTTTTAAACAGGTGGAACAGGCAGCAAAACTGACTAATGCAGACAGTTTTATTCAACACTTAGATGAAAAATACAATACTCAGCTTACCGCAGACGGTACCAGTATCAGTCAGGGACAGAGACAGTTATTGTCTATAGCCCGAGCTGCAGCCGCAAATCCACCGGTATTGATTTTGGATGAAGCTACCAGCTCCATCGATACAAGAACGGAATCTCTCATAGAAAAAGGTATGGATAAACTTATGGAAGGACGTACGGTTTTTGTTATTGCCCACCGTCTTTCTACTATCAGAAATGCAGACCAAATTCTTGTTTTGGAACAGGGAAATATTATCGAACGGGGTACTCATGAAGAGTTACTGGATCAAAAAGGCAGATATTACCAGTTGTATACGGGAATGTTCGAATTAGACTGATTTTCTGCAGTCACAATTTATAACGGTCCCGGAATCCCTTAAAAAAGATTTCGGGATCTTTTTTTGTCAAAAGCATAATCAACCGAAATTATCGGTAACAAGGTATCACAAGGGGACGGAATGAGTACAAGTTCTACATATCAACATTCCATAGACAAAAACAACAAAATATAGTACTATCGGGATATCAGATACGAGGTTACCAATGCCCTATTCAGAACCAACAAATTTGGCCGTTGTGGCCTGTCCCGGTGGTGAAAGTTTTGCTGATGAAGTAATAACTCATCTTCATCATATGTATAAGCATCGTTTTAATTCAAAAACCGATGTTCTTTCCAATCGATATCAAATAACAAAAGATCAAGTTGTAAAGTATACGAACTTTCTTAATGATATGAAGACCACGGACTTGTGTGTCCGGGGCAATACGGAAAAATACAGAGTTCCTAATTTTAAAGTTGATACCGAATTCACCTATTTTATGAACGGAGAATTCAAAACTGAAATAAAAGAATGTATCCGTGGCAAAGATGTATATATTTTCCAGGACGTGGAAAATCATCAGCCGTTGAAATTGAACGGCGGAAAAAATACCCAGGTTCTGTCGGTAAATGACCATGTTATGTCCATGTTGGTTACCATCGATGCAGTCCGCCAAGCCGGTGCGAAGGATATTACCTTGGTGTTGCCCGTATACCCTTACAGCAGACAGCATAAAAAGAAGGGACGGGAAGGTCTGACTGCCAGCCTTTTGGGACACATTTACGAAAACATGGGTGTAACCCGTATTATCACCTTGGATTTGCATTCCAGAGAAATAGTCAATGCCTTTGCTTCCACCCATATTGAAAATCTTCATGCCAGTTATCAGATTATTCGGGAATTGGCAAAATTGGTGGATTTAACCAACAAAACAGAAGATTTGATTGTTGTATCTCCCGATACCGGTGCCATAGATAGAAATAAGTTTTATGCAACAGGATTAAAGACCCCTTTAGCCATGATTTACAAAGAACGAGATTACTCCATGGTCACCCAAAATGCCAAAGATACCAATATAAAATCCATTAAACTTTTGGGAGATGTTCGAAGCAAAGTAGCCTTTTTGGCTGACGACATGTTGGGTACCGGGGGAACATTGTTAAAAGCTATGGAATTCCTTAAAGAACAGGGTGCCACAAAGGTTATTGCAGCCATCAGTTTGCCCTTTTTTACAGGAAATGCCATAGAGCAGTTTAATGAAGCCTATAAAAACGGGCTGTTCTACAGAATTATCGGGACAAACGCCGTATACCACGAAGAATTGTTAAAACACGAATGGTATATCAATACAAATGTCAGCGGTTTATTTGCCAATGTCATCACCCGACTTCACAATAACCAGTCTCTCAGTGATTTATTAGACAACAGAACTATTATAGAAAGACTGGTTAAACGGGAGCAATGAGCAAAGTCCTTTTATGTGTCGATATAGGCACATCTTCTCTCAAAACGGCTTTTATCACACCGGAGGGGAACGTTCTCTCCTATGCTCGGGTAGGATTTTCGGGGTCGGGAGTCCGTGGAGAGAAACAGGCTCAGCCGATTCCCTTTGACGGTTCTCTTTGGATTACCGCTTTACAGAAAGCTTTTTCGCAGTTAAGAACCGACTCTCCGCAAGCGGAACTTTTGGGAGTATGTATTTCGGGCAACGGACCTACTTTGGCTACGGAATCGGGAAAAGTGTTATTGTGGAATCATTCCATTCCCTCCCATATCCAAGAACAAGTTTTCAAAGAACTGGCTCCAACCCTCCGTTCATCTATATTCATCCCCCGACTGAAACTCTTTCAAACAGTATTTTCCCGGCAGTGGCAATCAAGTTCTGTTATTTTATCCGGTCCGGAGTACCTTATCTGGCGTCTTACCGATACCGCCGCCACTATCTTACCGGAACAGCGGTATACTCAAGCATACTGGACAGAACAGCATCTTAGTCAAGCAGACATAGACAAAAAAAAATTGCCCCCCTTTGTTTCGCCCGGAACCATGGCAGGCGGAGTCACACAAGAAGCTTCAACACGTACCGGAATTCCCCAAGGTACGCCAGTCTTTTGCGGTGCCCCGGACTTTATAGTTGCCCTTATCGGTACAAATACTTTGCATCCCGGTGCCATCTGTGACAGAGCTGGCAGCAGCGAAGGCATAAATCTGTGTCTGGCAATCAATCCTACAGAGATTATACAAAACTATGGTATAGAAGGATTACGAATTTTACCTTCTGTTATTCCTGATTTATGGAATGCCAGCGTGCTCTTACCTTCCAGTGGTAGTCAATTCAGTGCATTAAAAAGAGCTGTTGCCCCTCACATGGATTATCCCCATTTTGTAGAAGCCCTATTACGGGATCCCTCTTTGGACAAAAAGAGTTTTTTTTATATGGAAGATATTGCTCTAAAAGTAAAAGATGGTTTTGAAAAGCTTTCCTTACTGGCGCACCTTACAGGGACGCCTTTACCAACTACTCTCTGCACTGCAGGGGGACAGGCAAAAAATCCCCGTTGGTTGGAATACAAAAGTCGGGTAATGCACATACCCATAGAAACCACCACCTGTCCCGACTCGGAATTGATGGGGGATGCCATACTGGCTTATACACACATGGGACTCTTTTCCAACCTACAAGAGGGAGCGGAAAAACTGGTACAAACAGCCTGTCGATACGAATAAATCCACAAAAACAAGGAAATCCATGCAATGAAATTGTACAATATCCCTGCAACCGTTACTGCCCTTATCTTTGATATTGATTCAACCCTCTACACAAACCCGGAGTATACTTTTGAACAAACAGACGTACAAGTTCGACACTACGCACAACTGCAACACATATCTTATGATGAGGCAAAACAACGTATCACTGCCGTTCAGGAACTCTACAAAAAAGAAAATCCGGGAAAAACCCTCAGTTTCGGTAACACCATGGTTGCCCTAGGATACTCTATAGAAGAAAGCATCCGGTGGAGAGAAACATTGTTTTCTCCAGAACAATTTCTCAGTCAGGATCCCCGATTGCAACAAACATTGGCACTTTTACAGCCCCACTTTGCCATGATCTGTGTTACCAATAATCCCACAATTCCTGCAAGAAAAACTTTAGAAGCGTTGGGAGTATCGACATATTTTCAAGACATAATCGCCTTGGATACCACAAAGGTTTCAAAACCCCATCCGATCCCTCTTACTATGGCGTTGGAAAAAACAAAATCGTTGCCACAACAAACAGTTTCCATAGGAGACAGATATACCATTGATATCGAGTTGCCCGTGAAAATGGGTATGGGCGGTATTTTAGTGTCAGGAGTAGAAGAAGTATACGATATTCCCCGTATCTTGTTGCCTAAAACTTAAAAACTTCAAAAATAAACCCAGAACCTATAAGCCTCTGTATGTCAACCTTTTTATTCCGAGTTCCCATTAACTCTGGATATAGCGGTACTAATATCAAAACATGTTATCCATTGACATAAAAGGCAGTCTTATTCATACTGACTCCATGGAAACCATGTACGACCGCCTGGGAGATATGCTCAATGAATGTTTGGAAAAAGGAGAAATTCCCCGGGAAAAACCCCAAACTCCCAAGCAAGACACTTCACCGGAGAGTACTGTTATACAAACGGTGCGACTTTCGGAAGAAGTACTGAAAGCTTTTCATACCTTGGGATTTTTAGGCAACTACAGTCACAGCCAACACTCGCTTATTGATGTAACTACCCTGCCCTCTCTGCCGGAGTTACGCAGTGCCTATACCGGTTCCGTAAAAAACTTCCATCCCGATACAGCCAAAATAAGCCAGGAAGAAGCGGGAGTAAAAATCACCGCTCTCACAGAATCCTTTGATATGCTGAAAAATTGGTACACGGCAAACCGACTTACGGGACAAAACCCGTAAACCGCAGATATCATGTTGATTTTAGCAGCGTCTTGGCACAAAATTATTACTCAACGTTGCGAGCCTGTTCCCGAATATTTTCCAAAGCATTTTTTGCAGTCACTACCATTGTCCCTACTTCCGTAAACTGATTTTTTGAGCCAATGGTATTTATCTCGCGATTTATCTCTTGGCAAATAAAATCTATCTTCCTTCCCGGAGTGGGATTTTCTGCAATTTCCGCTTTTAGAGCTTTCAGATGACTTTTCAGTCTGACTATTTCTTCATTTATGGTATATTTTACTAACAAAGCGGCAATTTCCGTCAGTACCCGTTGCTGATCGTAGCCTTCTCCCAATAACTCCCGAAATCTGGTTGTAACAGAGTCTTTAAAAGCGACTTCCATTTTCGGTTGCCACAAGGCAAAAAAGTTTGCAGCTTCTTCTAACTGAGTTATTTTCTCCGTTAAATCTTTTTTGAGATTTTCCCCTTCCCGCATTCTGTCGGCAACAAAATCAGCCAAAGCCCCGTCAAAAACAGGCTCAATAAGATTTTTATAGTAATCCACATCGTAATCCCGACAGGCAGTCAAAACACCTTCTTGACGAACAATCAAGGACAAAGGAATTTCTTCGTCATTACGCCCCAAAGTTTCTGCTACAATTTTCATAGCTTTGGCA
>JAHLFV010000129.1 GCA_018883625.1 Candidatus Treponema excrementipullorum | reverse complement strand
CCCGCCCTGGTTATATGGTTTGTATGTGATTTTATCGCTTACGCCTCTGCTCATATTTAAATTTTAGCAGATTTTAATTCTCTTGTAAATTTAAAATAATCAGGGCTGCCCATTTCTTTTTGGACAGCCCCTTTTTTATTTGAGCATGATATTTTGGTTCCGCAGAGCTTCCAAAATCACGGTTTTATTTTCCAAAGGTGTTCCCCCATCTAAAGGGCAGGAAATATCACAGAGCGATTTGTACAGCTTCCGTCTGCTATCGTAAAAATCACCGAAAATCCGCACAACGTCTTCTTCTGTTTTTGGCGACTCCCGTTCTATGTAAGCCGGCAGATTTTTCATTTTTTTATCTTTTGTGTATGTTATTTCCCTCAAGATTCGTTTTGTAGCAGTTTCCTTTGACACTTCCATAAAAACAAAGGTTCCCAAAGGTCTTAATATTTCCAAAGCCCTCTGATTGTTGCAAATTCCTCCCCCGGTGGCAATAACAACCTTTTTTATTTGCTTTTCTTCTATTTCCTGAGCAATGGCAAAGCAGGCTTCTTTTTCTTTTTCCATAAAACCATCTTTACCTTCTTCCAAAAAAATTTCTCTGGGACTTTTACCGCTTATCTTTTTTATTACAGTATCCGTATCGTAAAAAGGTGCCCCTAAATCTTTTCCCAACATACGTCCCTGAGTAGATTTTCCGCAATGTTTTATGCCCATTAAAATAATACCCCAATCCATGAGCTCATTATACTTAGGCTTTTTATGTGTTGCAATAAGACTAAATTTTGGAGTATGGTATGTCTATGATGATGTATGTCTACATGGCTTTATGTTTTTTACCGGTTTTGATTTTGGGAATAGTGCTCCCCTTAGCAGTACCGGGATTTAAAATCCGTTATGCCTTGATTTCTGTTCTCGTAGGACTTTTATCTCTTATTCCCATAACATTCATACAATTTTTTGTTTTTAGCTTGCCTATATTTACTTCGGGAACGCTTGTGTCTGTTCTTATAACAGCCATACTTTTTAATGGTTTGATAGAAGAAGCAGCAAAAATGTCTTTAATGTTTTTGCTACCCCGTAAAACTATCGCTTTTCCTCAATTTTTTTCTATGGCGATTCTTGCCGGACTTTCTTTAGGAGCTTTTGAAACTATAATTTACCTATTATCGGGCTCTCTAAACATAGGAATACGGATGGTCACAGCCGTCCTTATCCACACTTTTTGTGCAGGACTTTCAGGAATTTTTGTGTGGACATTAAAAAACAAACCTACAAGGGTATACTTTTTTGTGTTGGCAGTACTGCTTCACGGTGTGTATAACTTTTTTGCAGGATTTTCCGGCGGATACCGATGGCTTTCCATTGTAGCAATTTTACTGGCAGCACTACAGTGCAGAATTTGTTATATGCAAATTGCTCATCCCGAAGCAAATGAATAGGAATCATTATGACCATTAAAGACATGGAAATCGGCCAGACGGCTACCATTTTACAAGTAGGCGGTCAAGGAAACTTAAGAAACCACCTTTTGGATATGGGCGTAATTCCCGGTGCACAGGTAACCTTGGAAAAATTTGCACCTATGGGAGATCCCATTGAATTAAAAGTTCATGATTTTTCTTTAACATTACGGGTTGCCGATGCGGCAAAGGTTACCGTCAGTCCAGCAGGATACGCATCGTGTTCCGTAAAAAAAGATGTGACACCACACTTTTCTTCCATCGAACACCCGGGATTGGGAGAAGACGGTAAATATCACAGTAAAAGAACAGAAAACCCCTTATCAAAAGACACAGTGCTAACCTTTGCCTTGGCGGGAAACCAAAATTGCGGCAAGACAACGCTTTTCAATCAGTTAACAGGTTCAAATCAGCACGTAGGCAATTTCCCGGGGGTTACCGTGGATCAAAAAAGCGGTGAAATCCGTGGATTTCCCAATACCTTGGTAACAGACTTGCCCGGTATTTACTCCCTGTCTCCTTATACCAGCGAAGAAATCGTTTCACGGGATTTCATCCTAAAAAATAAGCCTACGGGAATTATCAATATTGTGGATGCCACAAATATCGAGCGAAATCTATATCTTACTATGCAGCTTATTACCTTGGATATTCCCATGGTTCTTGCCCTGAACATGATGGATGAACTCAAAGGTAACGGCGGTTCCATTCACATCAATGAAATGGAGCAATCTTTGGGTATTCCCGTAATTCCTATTTCTGCCGCTCATAATGAAGGTATTACCGAGTTAATCAATCACGCTCTTCACGTTGCCCGCTATCAGGAAAAACCTTTTTACAACGATTTTTGCTCTCAGGATAAAAACGGTGGTGCCGTTCACCGCTGCATCCACGCAATTATGAATCTCATAGAAGACCATGCTTCCGGTGCAGATATACCCTTACGTTTTGCGGCGACAAAACTCATTGAAGGTGATTCTCTGATTTTAGAGGCTTTGAACCTCACCCAAAATGAAAAAGAAACAATGGAACACATTATCTGTCAGATGGAAGAAGAAAGAGGCTTAGACAGAGCCGCTGCCATTGCAGATATGCGTTTTTCTTTTATTAATGATTTGGTCAGTCACGCTGTAGTTAAGCCGAGAGAAAGTAAAGAGCGGGAACGGAGTAGAAAAATAGATTCTGTCTTAACAGGAAAATTTACCGCTATTCCCGCTTTTATCGGTATCATGGGATTGGTTTTTTATCTTACCTTTGATGTTATCGGAGCCCGTTTACAGGAGTTATTGGAAACGGGCATTGCGTCCTTGGCAGAAATCCTGCAATCAGCGTTGATTTCCTGGGAAGTAAATCCCGTTATACAGTCTCTTGTCATAGACGGAATTTTTGGTGGAGTGGGAAGCGTTTTAAGTTTTCTGCCTATTATCGTTACATTATTTTTCTTTTTATCCTTGCTGGAAGATACCGGTTACATGGCTCGGGTAGCTTTTGTAATGGATAAATTGCTGAGAAAAATAGGTCTTTCCGGCAGAAGTATTGTACCTATGCTTATAGGATTTGGCTGTACTGTTCCCGGAGTAATGGCTAGCAGAACGCTGCCCTCTGCACGGGACAGAAAAATGACTATTTTGCTCACCCCCTTTATGAGTTGTACCGCAAAACTTCCCGTTTACGGATTTTTTACTGCGTTGTTTTTCCCCGAAAATACAGCCTTTGTTATGATTGCGCTCTATATAGGGGGAATTCTTACGGCAATTTTGTTTGCCCTTTTATTGAAGAAAACTCTTTTTAAAGGAAACGCCGTTCCCTTCGTTATGGAATTACCGAACTACAGAATGCCCGGAGCAAAAAACGTGGCTCTGTTATTATGGGATAAAGCTAAAGACTTTTTACAGAAAGCTTTTACCGTAATTTTTATTGCCAGTTTGGTTATTTGGTTTTTGCAAACTTTTGATATAAAATTCAACGTTGTAACAGATTCAAAAAACAGTATGTTGGCAGGAATTTCCGGCCTCATTGCACCGGTATTCTCACCCATGGGATTCGGAGATTGGCGTATTTCAACAGCGTTGCTGACAGGCTTTATTGCAAAGGAAAGTGTTGTTTCCTCCCTTTCGGTGCTGTTTACCTCACCCTATGCATTGGTGAATATTATTTCTCCCCTTTCCGCTTTATCCGTTTTGGTTTTCTGTCTCTTGTATACCCCTTGTGTAGCATCTATAGCTGCAATAAAACGGGAATTGGGATGGAAATGGGCATCAGGCGTTGTCATTACACAGTGCGTCATAGCTTGGCTGGCAGCCTTTGTTGTTTATATGGTAGGAGGCATTATTTAAAATAAAAAAAGCCAGCAACTACCTACTTTCCCACTGATGCAGTATCATCGGCGTTAGAGGGCTTGACTTCCGTGTTCGGGATGGGAACGGGTATGACACCTCCACTATGGTCACTGACTTCTGTACTATACCCTAATTTACCTTTTTTGTAAATATCCTTCAAAAATAATTGTTGCCGTTTTGCAAAAATAACGGCGACAATTTACCCGGTTTCACTCCATACCATGATTTCTTACGGCTTTTATCCCGGTTCTCTGGCACAGGCCTGTTCTAGAATTTCTATAAGTTCCCGGTACTGAATTCTCAGTTCATGAGGAGAAGACTTGAGAAGATGTTCCTTTTCGGTATGAAAAAGTCTATCCTTACCGGCAATGGGCATGTACTGTATGTGATTTTCCACGTAATAATGTTCTATACAGCCTTTAGGTAGAATATATACTCGGGCAGCGGCAGCAGCAGCAAAAATCAACGAAGAAAGATTTTTAATCATAGGCACTGTAGCACCTATTTTTTTAGGAACAAAATCATACAGTTGTGCTCCCAGTCCATTTATTCCCTGTAATAAAACAGCTTTATAGGTATCTAAGTCTTCTACATTGGCATATTTGTCGTATAAGTTTTTTAATTTTTCTATCAATAAGGCTAACTCTTGCGGTACAGATTCATGAATACATAGCAAAGCATTGCCAAAATCTGTCAAATACTGTTCCAGTCGAACAATTAAATGATCCAGCGTAACAGACTCTTCTCTGCCTAAATCGGGAAACAGTTGATTGTAAAATTCATCCTGTTTTTCCCGTTGTTTTTCCAGCCACATTACAGTCCTTGAATCTTCACAAACCACATCCCGCAACTTGCCCCGAAACAGAGAATCCAAGTCTGCAATAATCCGTCCGTCGGTACCCAAAAGAGAACACACTTTACAAAATACTCCCAGCTCGTCTTTACCGCCAACATCAATTATTCCGGTACCTACAGAAGCATACCAACTATCTGTTAATTTTAATAAACCGGACAGCATTTGTTGGTCCGTATAACCTTCCACAAAAATTTGATTGTCAGAAAAGAAAAACTGCTTGTGATAGGTATTGAATCGGGGTAAAAATCGGCTAAACAACAACCTATCCTCTTTTGTCAGCTTATCAATATGCGTAGGAACCCTGTTTACATGACAAACAATAACGCCTATTAAGTCTTCCGGCGTAGGTAGATCAATAAAAAACGGTGAATGGGTGATTATAATGATCATCTTTTTTTGAAACTCTTTTGATACCTTCCGGATTTCGCTTATAAAAAACATTTGAAACTGAGGATGTAAATGCAATTCCGGCTCGTCAAAAATCAGACAGTCTTCTTCGGTACTATACAAAGCTACCAAAAGTTTCAGTATCTCTTTTAAGCCGTGACACTCTCCTTCCCGTAAATTGTACTCAACCCCTCGGGCTTTGTTGATAACAAAAGGCACAAAGCTACCGTCTTCGTGTTCTTCAAACCGGATGGATTTTCCGAACATACCTGACAGAACTGTTTCTATTTTTTCCCTGACAACAGCATTATCCTTTAGCGTGTGCAATAGCTTTTCCTCATCGGTTTTTTCTGACCGCAAAAAAGAAACTTTTAATCCGGCAGCTTGAAACTGGACAGCCAACTCCTGTGCCAAAAGCGTCTTTCCCGAACCATTGGGGCCAACAATCAGATTTATTTGAGACCAATGTTCTTTTTTAAAAGCTGTCCGTCCCCATAAAAACGGTAAACGAACCAAGGTTTGTATGTTCATTACCCTTAGTATACAAGCTGTTTGGGTAAAAATAAAGAAAAAAATTACCTTACCGGCAGAAATCTAACCGATAAGATAAAAACAACAAGGGGTTACGGCCTTTCAAAATCGTCATGTAAAAAATATCAAAAACTATACTCACAGGCAGATTTTTACAATAAAGATAAAGAAAAACAGTACATCTCCCTTTTTGACGGTACACAATAAACAAAAATATCTATACAATGGAAACATGGAAATACTTGTAGTTGACGATGAAATGCCTATCGTGGAGTTGATCAAATATAATTTGCGAAAAGAAGGATTTTCCGTAATAACAGCAGACAACGGAGCTACAGCTCTTCGGTATGCCCGAGAAAAAAATCCTGACTTAATAATATTGGATCTTATGCTGCCGGATATGAGCGGATACGAAATTTGCAAAACTATCAAGGACAATCCTACAACCACCGATATTCCCATCATCTTTGTTACGGCAAAAGATGACGATAAAGATATTGTAAAAGGCTTGGAGTTAGGAGCAGAAGACTATGTGACAAAGCCTTTTTCTCCGAGGGTGCTTCTCGCCAGAGTAAACAGAGCTCTTAAACGTCTTCACGATTTACCTCCAAAGGAAGACAGCGGTTCAGAAAAACTTGTTATTCAAAGTCACGATTTGAAAATTGACAAAGAAAAGTTTGAAGTTTTTTACTGCGGAAAACCCATAATTTTTTCTGCTACAGAATTCGCCATTATTTACCACCTTGCAAAAAATCCCGGTAAAGTTTTTCCCCGAAAACAAATTATCAACGACATCAAAGGTAAATCATATCCTGCCACCGAACGTTCCATCGATGTACAAATTTTAAGTATCAGAAAAAAACTGACAGAAATAAATCCCAGCGACGGTCCAAATCTTATTGAAACCGTCCGAGGTGTAGGATATCGTTTTATAGAATAATAATTGCTCATGAAATATAAAAAACCTCTTTCAACACCTTTTTACCTAGTTCTTGTTAACGGTCTTACCCTTTTCTTAGGCTTTATCATCTTTGGAGCCTTTAACATCTATACGTTGCAAAAAACGGCCATTATTCAGACTCACCAAAACTTAAAAACCTTTGCCATCTCCATAGGGCAGCTTATCAGAACAAAATCCAACCTACTGGTTTATCCTTCACAGGAACAGTATGAGACATCCATAGACTTTTTTTTAAAACAGATAGCTGCCAACAACCCCAAATTTCGTATTTCCTTGATTGATGCCACCGGCAAAGTTGTCGGTGATTCAGACTATGACATACAGACTTTGGATAATCACGGTAATCGAGATGAAATAAAAAATCTTGCAAATGGGAAAGAAGACATTGTCACTCGTACCAGCACAATGACAAATAAATTGAGTATTTATTATGCCTTGTCTTTTAATTTTCATAATCAAATGTATATTTTGAGATTGTCTGTTCCCATAGGAGATAACGTATTCTTTTCTTCATCCCTCAGAAACAGCAGTCTTATAGTTACCGCCGTCATTTTAATTATCATTTTGATTATTTCTTTTATCAGTGCCAATAAAGTTTTAAAACCTTTAACGGAACTCAAAAAAACAACAGAGGAATTCCAAGCTGGGAATTTAAATTATACACCTCATATAACTTCTCCTAAAGAATTTGTGGATTTGTCCATTTCTTTTCAACACATGGGACAGACAATTTGCCAAAACATACAGGATATATCTCAAAGCAGGGATGAGTTCCTTTCGGTTTTTTCCAGCATGACAGAAGGTTTGGTTGTTTTTGATAAACAACTCCGTATACAAAAAATCAATCATATTGCAGAGGAATTGTTTTCCGTCGGTAGCAACTCCAACGCTATCGGAAAAAATTTAGGTGACATAATACATAACAACGAAATTATACATTTTGCCGAAGACCGGCTTATCGGCGAACATCCTGACATAAATGAAATAGAAACTCACGTTATTATTCACAACGACACAGAACTCCCGGACACCCACTCAATACTTGTCCGCTGTGTAAAAATGCAGGAAACCGTCACGGCAAACACAAATTATCTGTTAGTTGTTACGGACATAACTCAGTTAAAACGACTGGAACGGGTACGAAAGGACTTTGTGGCAAATGTTTCTCACGAACTGAAAACCCCTATTACAGCAATTCACGGCTTTATAGAAACATTACAAGATGGTGCTATAGAAGAAAAAGATACAGCAACATATTTTCTTAATATTATGGATCAGCAAACCATACGATTAAGCAATATTGTAAATGATTTACTGACTCTGTCAAAATTGGAACAGGACGGAGTTGCTATCGAAATGGCACGGGTAAACTTAGACAGTATCGTTATGGATGTTTTATCTTCCAATAAACATACAGCAGAAACAAAAAATATCTCCATTGAATATATTCGGGATGTATCTGTAGACAATATAATGTTAAACGGCAACAAAGGGCTTTTAACACAAGCCATAGACAATATTGTAAGCAACTCTTTAAAATATTGTCCTCAGGATTCTCGGATTATTATCACCTCCGGTATTGTAAAAGAAAAACATACAAGGGACACAGACTCTTCCAAATTAAATGAAGCTTCCAAGACTATTGCTATTAAGCATCATAATTTTGTAAAACTGACTATAGAAGACACGGGAAACGGTATTCCACCTAAATACCGAAAGCGTATTTTTGAACGATTCTATCGTATAGATAAGGGAAGAAGCAGAGAAAAAGGAGGGACGGGACTGGGATTATCTATTGTCCTACATATCATACAACTCCACAACGGTAGCATAAAGTGTATTTCCCGAAAAAACAATGAACGGGGAGCTTGTTTTGAAATAATGCTTCCTCTCTAGAAACAAGTTAAAGCAAAAACCTTGTAATTTTTTGTTATATTTGTCGTTCTGCCCAAAGTTTGAAAATCTGACCTGTAATTTTCCCACATGGGGATTTGTTTTTCTTCCATGAACAAGATACTGGTTATTGAAGATAATAAAAATCAATTGTTGCTTTTAACCGACAGACTCAAGTCAGAAGGATATGAAGTTGTTATGGCAACAAATGGATTGCAAGGTGCAGAGCTTCTTAAAAAAGAATCTTTTGATTTACTATTGGTAGACGTTATGCTACCGGAAAAAAACGGCTTTGATATCGTAGCTGAATACAGACAACGGGGTGGAGAAAGTCCCATTCTTTTTGTAACGGCAAAATCGGAAATAGCAGATAAAGTTTCTGGATTACGGATCGGCGGTGACGATTACATTACCAAGCCATACAATTTTTCTGAACTTATAGCTCGAATGGAAGCTGTTCTTCGGCGTACAAAAAAAACCGTATCAGAAAAAAAACAGGATGATTTTGATTTTACCCAAGAAGAAGATTATAGCTTTGGACCTTTTACACTTGTTTTCAAAAAAGTTCAGCTTCTTAAAAACGGAACAGAAGTCCCCCTTTCTTTAATGGAATGTAAACTGCTGATGTATCTTGTAAAAAACAGAGAAACCTTGGTAAAAACAGATAATCTTATGGATGTAGTTTGGGGATATGACGAAACGATTTCTTCCGGTACGATTTATACTCATATCTCTTGGTTACGGAAAAAACTTGCCACAAAAGAAAATCCTAAAGGATACATAAAAACAGTCAGAAATGTAGGATATATTTTTTCCGAAAAATAACTTTATATAAAAAAAGAGGACTGCCTTTTTAAGACAGCCCTCATCAGGAGGAGTTTTCAAGTTTTTATATTTTAAAGTTCTTCGTCAACTTCTTTATTGTATGAAACGGTCCAGGTAAAAGGTCCGTAGCTTGTTGTTACAGTTTCAACTACACCTTCTTCCAAATACGGCCGTAAAGCTGCAGAGGCTACTTGTCTCATTTCTGCGGCAAGATCGTCATCGGCATAGATATCACGAAGGTCGTTTCTGTAGTCTACCGGCATGGATTCCAAAGTTGTTCCTACAGAAGCTGTGTCCATTCCCTGTTCTTCAAACCATTGGATTATTTCTGTAGGAGTTTCAACAGTGATGGGCATAATCGGTGTTCCCAAGCCTTTTACAGATGTTGAAAGATACACGGGAGTTGCGGCAAACATAGCACCCATTCCTACTACCAATAATACTGTTGTTACTAAAGTTTTTTTTACGTTCATATAACGCTCCTTGTATATTTTTTTATTCAGCTTTATCGCTGCTTCATGACACAAATATACACAGATTCCGGAACAGCTACCTTAAACCTATCTTAAAAGAATCAAAAGTCTGTCATAAATGAAAGCTATTTTTTTACAAAAAAGATATAATGTCCTCATGATTCAGAAAAAACAGATATCACAATTAGTATTGCCTATTGTCCTTGTGGTTGCCGTAGTCATTTTGGCTATTTTACAGGTTCATTTTATCAATACTCAGTATGAGATCGAAGTAAAAAAACTTCGGGATGAATCTGCACGAAAAACCACAGAAGTTGCCCTTTTATTGGAAGACGAATTACTTTTTTTACCCCTTCTTATTCAAGGTGCCACCATACAAGATGAAAATTCTCAAATGCCTGTCATTGATACAGCAATTCATGCCATGGAGTTTTGGAATAAAAATGCAAAGGTAGACTCCATTTTTTCAGACATATACATTTATAAGCATACCCCTTACAACGAAACAGATGCAACTTCCCGTGAGAAAAACCAACCTTCAAAACAAAGTCCCGATAACAATATGCAATACATAGAATCTTCCTTTTACCATTGGGACGGAGAAACCTTTTCCCAAGAAGATTCCTTAAAAACACAAAATCTTGTTGAAATAGTAAACGCCGTTATAGAAATAAAAAAAACAGATGAACCTATCCGATATGTATCTTTTGAAAACGGAACACAAATGATTGTTTCTTCTTTTAACAAAAAATATCCTCAATACTATTTAGTTGCAGTTATTGATACCAATGTATTATCGGAAAAATTGCTACCTCAGCTGGTTACTCAATGCTTCCCCAAAGATAATTCTTACGGGTTGCGTTTAATAAATAACAATACAAATCAACTTCTCTATACAAATCAAAAAGATTATTCTCCGGAAAAATTTGCCACTCCGGATTATGCCTACACACTTTTTGGAGGGGCATCCCAAAACAGAACATTTCAAATTCCCCTTACACCATCTTGGCAAATTCCCTTGGAAATTGTACAACTTTCCGACGAAAAAGTAATTCTTGGTCTCAGATCCCACCTCAGATCAAAAACAAACGGAGAAAATATCGCTTCATTACCAAAAGACAAGGGTACAGGACTGCAATTGGAAATTATCCATGAAGCCGGTTCTGTCCTGATTGCAGCAAGAAAGACGGCTTTTGTAACAATTATTTTTACCTTCGGAACACTCATCATTTTGGTGACAGCAGTTTGGTTTTTGTACCATAACATGATAAAAGCTCAAACCTTAGCAACCCAGCAAAAGGAATTTATTGCCACCGTTACCCACGAACTAAAAACACCTTTAACAGTCATAAACTCTGTGGCTCAAAATATGATAGATGCTGTTTGCCCTGAAAATACAACTTCCTACGGATATATTCTTCAAGAAGAAAGCAATAAGCTCAAACGTGATATAGATCATTTTCTCTTGTATGCAAGAATGAATACACTCCAAAGTCTGCCATATACAAAGTGTAATCTGAAAAATTGCATAGAAGAAATACATACGTTGCTACAAAAAGACTTTGATGAAAAAGAAATTTTCTTTTCTCTTACATTCCCTGAAAGAGACCTATTCGTTAAAACCGATATAACCGCACTGAGAGGCTTAATACGGAATTTGGCAGAAAATGCAATCAAACATGCCGGACAGGGAAAATATCTTAAAATAGATGTCTCAGAAGAAAACAAAGTAGCCGTCATACGGTTTATCGATCACGGAAAGGGTATTCCCCAAAAAGAGAAAAAACAAATCTTTGAAGTGTTTCAACGGGGTTCCCAAGCTATATCCTCCCAAACAGAAGGTAGCGGAATTGGCTTGAATTTATCACGGCGAATCGCAGAATTATACGGCGGTTCTTTGATTTTGGAATCTACGTCTCCGGCAGGAAGCGTTTTTACCCTGCGATTGCCCTTGTATCTCTAAGGTAACTTTAATTTCCCAGGTGGACAGTTGCATTTTTTTATCAAAAAGAATAAAACTGTACATATTACATTTTTTGAAGGATTGAAATATGGGCGGAGAACCATCAAAAGTATACTTTACCAATTTTCGAACAAGCTTAAACGAAAATTTGTTGATGAAACTGAAACGATTGATTGTTACAGCGGGAATAAAAAATATTGACTTTGCAGATAAATACGTTGCTATAAAAATTCACTTTGGAGAGCCAGGTAACTTGGCATATTTACGACCAAACTATGCAAAAGTTGTAGCTGACATCGTTAAAGAAGCCGGCGGAAAGCCTTTTTTAACAGACTGTAACACACTGTATGTTGGCGGACGGAAAAATGCTTTAGACCACATCGATGCTGCATACGAAAACGGCTTTACACCTTTTTCTACCGGCTGCCATGTCATTATCGGAGACGGAATAAAAGGTTTGGACGAAGAATATGTCCCGCTACCTGAGGGGGAGTTCGTAAAAGAAGCAAAAATCGGACGGGCAATTATGGATGCCGATATTTTTATTTCTTTGACCCATTTTAAAGCCCACGAAGGAACGGGATTCGGTGGTGCCATAAAGAATATCGGAATGGGTAGCGGTTCCCGAGCAGGAAAAATGGAAATGCATTCCAGCGGAAAACCTTTGGTAAATCACGATAAGTGTATTGGTTGCGGGATGTGTGCAAAAAATTGTGCCCACTCTGCCATTACCATTGAAAACAGAAAAGCTACCATAAACCATGATAAATGTGTCGGTTGCGGACGTTGTATCGGAGCGTGTCCCAAAGATGCCGTTCATCCCGGTGCCGATAACTCCAATGATATTCTCAACAAAAAAATGGCAGAGTACGCTTTGGCAGTTGTAAAAGGAAGACCTCATTTCCATATAAGTCTTGTTGTTGACATTTCACCCTTCTGTGACTGTCATGCAGAAAATGACGCTCCCATTGTTCCCGATGTGGGAATGTTTGCTTCTTTTGATCCTGTTGCTTTGGATCAAGCCTGCGCAGATGCCGTTAACCGACAGCCCGTTTTGGAAGGTTCTTACCTTGACGAAAAACCCCATACCCATGGAGACCACTTCTGCGATATTCATCCTTCCACCAACTGGAAGAGTCAGATAGAACACTCCGAAAAAATCGGTTTGGGTACCGCAAAGTATGAATTGATTACCATCTGAGCTGATTGTTTTTAAGAAAGCCCCGGAAAAATCTGTAGAAAACCAAAAAGTAATCCTAAAAAAGTTCTCGCTCCTCATGGGGCGAGGACTTTTTTTTATCCCTTTAAAACACAAGAACTCTCTTACGACTTTTGTTATTCTAGGTTTTTCAATATTTCCTTTATCAAAACCGCGCTGACTTTGGCGGCAGCCTCTTCATTGAAGGGTTCCATTTCCGAACCTTCATCATCGGCTTTATCAGACATACTCCTTATAACCAAAAAAGGAACATTATTCAAAGATGCTACATGACCTATGGCGGCACCTTCCATCTCTACACAGGCCGGATCACATTTTTCTTTGATAACTTTTTTCAAACTGTCGGATGCAATAAACTGATCACCGGAAGCAACCCTTCCTTTTATGAAAGTTTTTTCGGGAAAACATTTTTCGCAAGCTTTATATCCTATATCCACCAAAACAGAATCTGCAACAAAAGTTTTTTCCATACCGGGCAATGTACATGGTTCATATCCTTCCCAGGCAGTAACATCCACATCGTGATACATAACTTCCGTAGAAATAACTATGTCAAGCACATCTAAACCGGAAGCAAAAGCTCCGGCAACACCGGTATTTATCACATGAGTTACAGCGAATCTGTCTATGAGCATTTGTGTACATAGTGCGGCATTTACTTTTCCCACTCCCGACTTTACCACCACAACAGAAACTCCGCCTATGAGTCCATCCCAAAATTCCAAACGGCCTATTTTATGGGTTGATACGTTATTCATTTCATTGCGAAGTAACTCCACTTCTACACTCATAGCACCAATAATTCCGATTTTTTTCATAAAACTCCTCTTTTTCGCAAAAAGTAGTAAAAAAATGTAGTAAATGCGAAATATTCTATTGACATTTTTTTACCAATATGCATAATATAATCAAGTAGCAAAGAAAACCGTACTGCATTTTCTTCCTCCTTTAAGCGGTACGGTTTTTATTTTTTTAAACCAAATCTTTTATTTGATTTATATATTCCTCCTTTCCGTAAAAATAGCTTCCTATGTGGGGTGCATCTTTGATTTTAAACACCCGTACATTACTCTTTCCGGCGGCATCTTTCAAAATATCCGCAGTAGCAGGTTCAACCAGTGTATCTTTTTCTCCGTGAAAAATCACTACAGGAATATCCTTTGTACCCATGTTTTGCCGTTCTTTCAAAGTTTTTTCCGGGGATGATTGTCCGTAAAAAAATCCGCACGTTACAAAACAGATAAAAGACATTCCCCAATAAATTAACCGTAAAGTACACCGGGCAAACAGAGAATTTCCCAACAACCGTCGTCCTTCCTTAAGAAGCTGTTTTTTTGCACTGGCAAAACTACAATCCGCTATAACACCGCTTATGTGTACTGCATATCTTTCAGTAGATTGTAGCCCCAAAGATTCTATCACTGTGGCAGCTCCCATAGAAACGCCGTGAAGAATAATTTTTACCGAAGGTCCTTTTCGTTTTACAATTTCTTTTATCCAAAGGGAAACATCATGGGCATCAGTGTATCCCATGGTAATATATTTTCCCCCGGAAAAACCATGTCCTCTGCAATCTACACTTAATACGGAGAACCCAAGATTTGCATATTCCTTTGCCAAATATCCCAAACCTGCGGCGGAATCAAGATATCCATGTACAAGTATGCCAACAACACTGCTGCCTGTATCTCTGAAATACCCCTTTAGCAGAACATTTTTCTTTCCTAGTACGGATATTTCTTTATACAAACCGTTTTTTTGCTCCTCCATCCATTGGAGTTTTTCCCTTAAAAGAGGAATCATGATTTTTTTATCTTGAACGTGAGTCGCCACTTTATCGAATTTTGTGGAAGATTGTATACCTTTCAAATCACCTTTTGACTGGGAAGGCTTTTCCGAAGAAGGAGATTCCAAGGTATCCAAAGCGTTTTTCAGACTGTGAGGTTCCAAAGAATCTTTATTTTGTTTTCTGACAAACTGTTCTTTGAATAAAACCCCTCCTGCACCTAAAGAAAATGCACACAGTCCCAAAATACAACAGACAAAAAATATCATCTTCCCTTCCTTGCTAGTAACTTTTAGTGTTTTTATTTATATTGATTATAAAGTCATTTTACCATAACAGGAGACAAGATGTATATTGACCCATATTATTTAATTTTAGTAGTACCCACACTTATACTTGCACTGTGGGCACAAAGTGCCGTTCAATCTACCTTTAGCCGTTTTTCTAAAAAAATGAATGCCCGAGGTATAACAGGGGCCCAAGCAGCACAATTTTTGCTTCGGGCAAACAATATCACCGATGTACGGATAGAACGGGTTTCTGGACATTTGACCGATCACTATGATCCTTCATCCAAGGTATTACGGTTATCTGACTCCGTGTACGGACAAAGTTCCATTGCAGCGGTGGGAGTTGCCGCTCATGAAACGGGACACGCCATCCAACACGCTGTAGGTTACGGTCCATTAGTTCTCAGAGGTACTCTGGTTCCCATAGCACAGATAGGATCCGGTGCTGGTCCGGCATTGGCAATAGCAGGATTGATTTTCGGAATACCATTACTTATCAACATTGGTATACTTTTATTTGCCGGTGCAGTTTTGTTTTATTTGGTTACTCTTCCGGTGGAATTCAACGCATCAAAAAGAGCCGTCGCGATATTGGCAAAGACAAACACCTTGTCCCCTACCGAAATTGACGGGGTAAAAAAAGTTCTTACTGCCGCTGCCATGACATACTTGGCTTCAGCATTAACAGCTATCGCAAACTTGGTCCGTCTGATTCTTATTTCACGGCGCAACAGAAACTGATATAGTATACACTACATTTTATAGAAATTTTTATTTTACGGAGTTGCATTATGGAACACACAAAAGATATTCCCCAGTGGGATCTTTCCCCAATTTTCTTCTCCTTCCAGGGAGAAGATTACAAAAAAGCCATCGAAGACTACAAAGAAGGTTTACAAACCCTTGAAAAAAAGCTGAAAGATTCTGAAGCTCAAAAAAAAGATTTTTCTGCTTGGCTGGCAGATTACCTTACAGAGTCAGATAAAATAGATTCTTTGGGAGAAACCATAGGAGCTTACACCTATGCAACCTATTCTACTGACACAACAAACAGTGAATACTTAAACAATTTGTCAAAGTTTGAAGAAATTTCTCTACAGTCTCAATCTCAGGCAGTTATTTTTCAACAGATATTACGGACTTATTCACAGGAGTTATCCCTGTTTTTCACAACTTTTCCACAATTTAAATTATATTCTTACGTGCTGAACCATTTTATGGAAGACGGAAAACACCGTATGTCTCCCGAACAGGAAGAATTGGCATCGGATATGGAACGAACGGGAGGAGCTGCTTGGTCTCGACTCCATGAACAGATAATTTCAAACCTTTCAGATAAAGAAACAGGCAAAACCTTTAATGAAATACGAAACGATGCTTACAATCCCGATCCTCAGGTAAGAAAAACTGCGTGGGAAAAAGAAATTGCCATGTTAAAAAGCATGGAAATCCCCATTGCTGCATCTTTGAATAATTTAAAAGGTGCAACAGTTACCCTAAACAAGCGACGAAATTGGAAAAAAGCCATTCATCGCTCTTTGGCATCGGCACATATTACAGAAAAAACCCTTAACAGCCTTATCGCTGCCATGGAAGAATCACTGCCCATGTGGAGAGAATATTTGCAAATCAAAGGAGAAATACTTCGCAAAACAGGCACTACATGTTCCACCGACACAAAAGGATGCGCCTTTTACGATTTATTTGCACCTTTAACAGATACAACACCGGAAACATCCCCACAGACAGAGCACAAAGTTAAAATGGAAGGCTGGACATTCCAAGAAGCCAGAGACTACATCATTCAGCGGTTTTCATCTTTTTCACAAGACATGGGTAATTTTGCCAAAACAGCTTTTGACAACAACTGGATAGATGCAAAAGTAAGAAAAGGCAAAGTGGGAGGAGCATACTGCATCGACTTCCCTGCAAAAAGAGTTTCCCGGGTTCTTTCCAATTTTACCGGAAGTTTTTCCGATGTAACTACCCTTGCCCATGAATTGGGACATGCTTATCATCATCACTGTATTGCCCACATGGATTATTCATTGACCCACTATCCCATGACCTTGGCAGAAACAGCAAGTATTTTTGCCGAAACCATAGTCATGAAAGATATACTCTCCGTTGCAGAAGGTTTTGATAAAATCAAACTAATAGAAATGCATCTTCAAGATAGTTGTCAGGTTATCGTGGATATTTTAAGCAGATTCTACTTTGAACGCTCCGTTTTTGAAAAACGGGAACAACAGGAACTTTCTGCCCAAGATTTCTGTGAGTTAATGAAAGCCGCTCAGGAAAATTCTTACGGTGAAGGATTATCCTCCGAAAGACATGAATATATGTGGGCTGTAAAAAGCCACTATTACAGTACCAATCTTGATTTCTACAATTTCCCCTATGCCTTTGGACTTTTATTTGCATTGGGACTTTACGCAAAATATCAACAGGAAGGTGCAAATTTCCCCGAAACCTATAAAACCATCCTTCAGGATACGGGAAGTCTTTCCTGTGAAGATGTGTGCAAAAAAGCAGGTTTTGACATAGAAACCAAAGATTTTTGGCTTTCTGGAATCAAAACCTTTATGCCGGAATTGCAAGAACTAAAAGCTTGGGCACATCGCTGACATGAATACGACACCACAAAGGGATGCTTCCCCTTTTTTTGACGGGAGGCATTCCAGAACTGAAAACCTGATTGGCAAAAAAGCTGTGGAAAAACTGTGTAAAAGCAGGGTAACAGTTTTCGGTTTAGGAGGCGTGGGTTCATACGTAGTAGAAGCTTTAGCTCGAGCCGGTGTAGGAAACTTTATTTTAATTGATAAAGACAGAGTGTCTGAAAGCAATATAAATCGCCAAATTATAGCAACTTACGATACCATAGGCGAATTGAAAACAGTTATTTCCAAGGCTCGTATTTTGTCCATAAATCCGGATTCTTCCGTTATAACCTATGATCTTTTATACGGTAAAGACACAGTTTCCTGTGTAGACTTTTCCACAAGTGATTATGTAGTAGATGCTATAGATACCGTAACGGCAAAAATTCTCATTGCAGAAATATGCAGGGAAAACAAAATCCCTCTTATAAGCTCTATGGGAACGGGAAACAAAACAGATCCCACCCAACTGGAACTGACAGATATATCAAAAACACAAGTATGTCCTTTGGCCAGAGTTATGAGACGGGAACTGAAAAAAAGAGGAATTGAACATTTACCGGTGGTGTATTCAAAAGAAATTCCCCATAAAATTGCCAATTCCGATTTAGGGGAAAGAATTCCTGCCAGTATTTCTTTTGTTCCGGCAACGGCAGGCTTACTTATAGCATCACAAATTATAAAAGAGCTAACACAGGATTTGTACTAAAAAAAATACCTCCAAGTATTGTTACCAATCTTGGAGGCATGACTTATACACGATGTCCTTTATTCCATTAAGGATTCAAGATCAATTTCACCTGCAACACAGGGAACATTGATTGACCAGTTTTCCAATACCTGAGGATGAACTTCCCCAAAAACTCCTACCTCTTTTCCGCCTACCAAAAGCTTTGCCTGACGGCCGGGAATAAAGCGAGAATCATTGGATTCTGCAACAGTATATTCATAATCCAAGAAATAAAGCAAAGTTGCCATCTCACTGGCAGCGTTATTGTAGTTTGCATCACCTGCAGCAGTTAAGAACCCTAAACTCTGCCTTGTACGGGTTCCGGTCACATCCTCATCCCACAGATAAGCAACTTTTCCTATTTCAAAAATCTTGTGGGGATACACCGTATTTCCTGCACCGGATTCCGCACCCAACAAAGAAGAAATAATTGAAGGTCGAACAAACTGATAGTTTTCGCTCATAGGATTTGATATTTCAATAACCTTATCACCGGCAATATTCATCTTATCGATGTAATTGCTTTTTGAACCCAAGTAGTTAAAAATCATTTCCTGATAGCCAAAGCCAACCATTAAACTCTTTACCTTTCGACTGAAAAGCGTAATAGGAGACAATCGACCGATTGTAAAATCTGTGGGTTTTTCCGGCGGGAAAGAAGAAAGTTCCATACCCATCATAACGTCTTCTATAACGTCTACTTCATGAAGAAAGTCATTCCGGTAGGGAGCAGGAGCCACACAAAATACGGGATTATCTGTTTTTTCATCTGATACAGTTACATCGTTACCCATTTTTTCCAATGCAGTACAAACATCGGAAACAGAAAGATTGCTTCCCAGCAGTTTGTTGATAGCTTTCAAGGATGCTGTTGTGGGACTTTGGAAATAATAGGGAGCAACGATTGTTTTCCCGTACCCGGTATCATAGGGATGTTCAACCTTACAAGGAAGAATCGTATATCCTGCATCGGCAAAATCACAGGCAACAATATTTGTAGAAAGCAACAAGGAAGTCATATCTGTTCCCGTCATTTCTACCAACAAGTCTGCATCTCCCACTTTTACGGCACCTAAAGTTGCACTGTTAATGATAGGAGCCATAGACATAACTTCGCCCTTGTCGTCTTTAAGAAGAGGGAACATAGGTGCATCTTTGAGAATCCAACCGTAATCTTTTCCTTTAGGATGATCCGTAAGAATCTGACGGCAGGTCATGGGAGTTTCACACTGTAAGGGAACAAAAGAAGTTGTATCAGGATCTACTGCCGTATAATGAACGGGCCACTGTATCATGGAAGAACGATAAACTCCCATAGAAACGGAACGACGTTTGCGTCCAAAGTTCCAACACAGTTTTTCCTGAGTTTGAATAATATCCAACAACATGGGCTCATCAATGGGTTTTCCCGAAATGACAAAAGCTGTCATATAAGGTCTGATATGTTCCAATTTAGGATCCACAGTCACAGTCCGATTTCCGCAGTCTGCAAGAGCACCTGCTTTAGAAAGAAAACTGCTGTAGTCCTCTTTTTTTCCGCCACTGTGAATTTTTAACTGACGGGCAATTCCTCCCGTGGACCATAAATCAGGTCTGTTTGTATCGTTAAGTTCTATTTTGATTACACGCTGATCTTCCGGCAAAGATTCATCCGGTTTTTCATCCAATTCCGCTTTACCGCAAGTAAGGCGTTCTTCCAACGTATCATAATCATACTTTTTACCAAGCAAATTAAAAAAAAGTTTTTCGTTAACTTCTATTTTTGGCATTAAAAGCCTCCCTAAAAACTTTTGCCATTATAACAAAATCCATAACAAAATGGAAGATAGTATCAAAGAGGAGAAACTTCTTTAACAACAAGAATTTTTTTTGAATAGGACACCGTAATATATTGTTACCCATAACTAAAAGCTTCAAAGCAGGATTTGACTACCTGAGTTTTTTTAAGTATTCTAAAACCAACGGAAGCCTTATGTCAAAAAAAAGTGTATATCTTCAGGAATTTGAAATTGAAATAGAAAAGATAAAAGAAAGGAGCCGGCAAGGTACCAAACCAAAACTCCTTTTACACTGTTGCTGTGCTCCCTGTAGCTCTTCCGTATTGGAAACTATCGGGGATTTTTTTGACATTACCTTGTATTATTACAATCCCAATATTCATCCCACAGAAGAATACATACGAAGGCGGGATGAACTGAAACAGTTTATAAAAGATTTTCCTCAAGGGAAACATACAGAACTTATCATTCCCCCTTATGATCCCAAAGAATATTTTGATATTGAAGATATTCCCCATCATCCAGAAAGAAAAGAGGAACCGGAAAAAGGGGAACGGTGTAGTTTGTGCTACTCTTTAAGAATAAGTCACGCTTTTGAGTACGCTATTACTCATGGTTTTGAGTATGTAACCACTGTTCTTTCCATAAGCCCTCACAAAGATGCAGAAAAGATAAACACTATCGGAAAGGAATTGGAAAAAAAATACGAGGAACAATCTATTCCCATACATTTTTTGGTAGCTGATTTTAAGAAAAAAAACGGATTTAAAAGGTCTTTGGAACTTTCTCAAAAATATGCGCTTTATAGACAAGACTATTGTGGCTGTGTTTTTTCCCAGAGAAAAAGCGAAAATAATTTAACAACAGATTCAAATCTTTGATAAAAATAATATTCCCCGATTGGTTATAACACCTTCGGTTAATGTCATAAACCACTGCCCTTTAAGATATCACTTTAATCGCTGGACGGCTTCCGCCTTGTTTTCTCTTGCTTGTTTACGTCCATACCACACTCTTCCACCAGATACCGCACCGTATCTACATCGTTGTACATAGGCATAGTGGAGAGGCGTGATATTATTTCTGTTCTGCTGCCGGACAAAAAGCCTTGAAATCTTTCTCTAGAAGGATTTTAAGGCACGGAACGGAGCTCAAAGTGGCTCCATAAAATGCTGCATTCTAGAATTCTTCCTCTCAATAAGGCTGCAATTTCACCCATTCCGGCACTATATTTGGGTAAAATTCATTTACTAATCCTGAAACATCAGGAAGTTCTTTTCCTATAAACATCTCCGATGTACTTCCGTTCGGATATTCGAGCCGCTGATATGTAAGATACCCATCTTTATCTGTTTTTCGCTCAAGGAGTGCAAGGGTTTCAACCGTTCCATCTTTACTTATCTTTTGATACTCGCCTTTTCCGTTTGCTGTTGTATACCGATATGTCGTTGAATCGGAACGCTTTTCCATGAGAATTCCGTTCTCATATTTTGAATATGTATCACCATCGTAAAGTTCCAGGATATCCCCGTCCTCTTTTATTTCATAATATAAATCTTTTTCTCCATCGTCATACCAAGCCCACTTTCTATAAACCTCACGACAATCTTCCTTTTGTATAATTTCATAAGTAACTACTAGTGCATCGCGATTTTGTACATCCGTCAATTCTATATTTCCGTCTTCCATTTTATACAGCAACACCGTCGGCTCTTCTTCTATATATTCAGGAAAGGTTATATTTCTTTGTGTCAGTCGTAGGTTTGTTTTATCTGCAGAAAAATCAAGAAACGGATTTTTCATCAGACCATCTTTATACAGCTCCACACTTTTTAGTGATGAAACAACTTTGTTCGAAAACGTATACTCGTAACCGTCGGCAAGATACGCATTGTCACCATACTCAACAAGTCCATTTTCATAATCAGAATAAAAGGTTTTTATTACATATACCTGTTGATACTTTGGATTGAACTTCAAACAATCCAACCTATTTGAGTACAGAATCGGAATCAGATTTATGTTTTCTATGTGTTCCTTACTTGGCTGTGCAGCAAATACACAAAGACTTATGAACATCATCCATACACATGCTACTACTGTTTTAATTTTTTTCATAGAAATCCCCCTGTTTATGTTCTTTTTACGGAATACACCTCAATTTTGTCGATATAGGCTTTTGTACCATCCATTGTAAAATCGGGATTAGATTTAAACCTATATGTTACATCATTTTTACACATACTATTTATTTTCATAAAACTCTGACTCAGTGTGCTGTATTTTCTTTCCCTGAAGAAGTTCATTACTCAGATAAATATTGCCGTCTGTATCTAAAAGTCCATCAATGCCATTCACTACAATCCGGGCATATCCGTTACAGAACGAGCTGGCCTCATCAAATTCCAAG
>JAHLFV010000010.1 GCA_018883625.1 Candidatus Treponema excrementipullorum | reverse complement strand
ACACATTGCCAAGTCGTCGGCAGCGTCAGATGTGTATAAGAGACAGATATTGGACAGTCCCCGTAAAAATCGGGGACTGTTTTTTTGCAATAAGGTATTTTCTTCTTTTATCTTTTCCTTTGTTGCATTTGCATTTTTTTTTATATATACTGGGGATATGGAAACACGCAATATATTCTTTAATATTTCCCCTTTAGATCACAGATACTCACTTTCCGAAGCATCTGTTTTTGAATCTCTTTCCGAGTATATTTCCGAACAAGCTGCCGTAATTTATTGTGCAAAGGCAGAAATTGCTTTGATTAAAGCCCACCTCTCCATTCGGAATGAATTGACGCCGGAAAGAGAAAGAGAGCTTGATCGGGTTATTGCACGTATAGAACCTGCAGAAGTGTATGAAGAAGAAGAAAAAACAAAGCACAATATCCGAGCTTTGGTCAATGTAATGAAAACAAAGGTTTCTGCGGACGTAGCACCTTTAGTGCATTTGGGAGCCACCAGTGTTGACATTTTGGATACAGCTCTTTCTGTTCGGGTACGGGATTGTGTCCAGCAGGTTATCCTTCCTTTACTTAAAGAGTTGGAGCTGCACCTCTGCACCATAGCAGACCGAGAAGCGGAGACTCCTCAGGTGGGACGGACTCACGGTCAGCACGCAGTTCCCATTACCTTTGGTTTTGCCGTTGCAGAATATGTTTCCCGATTGGGAAAATCTGTTTTGGAAATAGAGAGACGCTCAAAGGAGTTAAAGGGTAAATTAGCCGGTCCCGTAGGTGCGTACAACGGACCTTCCATGATTGTAAAAGACCCGGAAGATTTGGAAAGACGGTACCTGTCTTATCTTGGACTGGAACCCTCCGAGCACTCAACTCAGTTGGTGGAACCGGAATATTTACTGCGACTGCTTTTGGAATGTAATGTTGCCTTCGGTATTATAGCTAATTTGGCAGACGATTTACGTAATTTGCAGCGTTCCGAAATCGGTGAAGTTTTTGAGTATTTCAGTTCTACACAGGTAGGCTCTTCCACTATGCCACAGAAACGTAATCCCTGGAACAGTGAACACGTTAAATCTCTGTGGAAAGCCTTTGCTCCCCGAGTTATGACCTTTTTTATGGATCAGATATCCGAGCATCAGCGGGACTTGTCAAACTCAGCCAGTCAGCGTTTTATTGCTGACTACCTTGCCGGCTTTGCCATGGCAGTAGCCCGTATGAAAAGTGTAGTTTCCGGCTTACAGGGAGACAAAGAAAACATGATGCGGAATCTTTCCAATGCCGGTGGCAAGGTGTTGGGAGGGGTTTTGGCAGAGCCGGCTTACATCCTGTTGGCAGAAGCCGGAGTTTCCGACGGTCATGAAGTGATTCGCAAAATCACTTTGGAAGCAGAAAAAACCGGAGACTCTTTTTACCAAGTGCTTGTGCGACATCCCGATGCGTACAATAAAATTACTGCCCAGTTGGAAAAATTGGGAGTGGAAGACCCGGAAGGATTTTTTGCTCATCCGGAGCGGTATTGCGGTTTAGCTGTAAAAAAAGCAAAAAAGCTGTCTGAAAAATACAAAAACTTAATGAATACTTTGTAAAATGATTAAGACTGTCCGGGAAGTCAAATGTACTTCAAAGTTGGACAGCCTTTTTTTTACTTATGGAGCTCGGTGTACCTCTAAACTGTAAAGGGATTTCCTGTATGTGGATTATTCGGGAAAAACCACCGGTATCCAGTCAGTTATAACGGAAATATCTTTGGCAATTAAGCCGATTGCCACTGGTGCCGTGGTTTCTCCCACCAAATAATTTGTATTATTTACAGCCATTTTTGCTCCGGGAGCATCTATAGCTATCCCTAACATGGCATGTTGATGAACAGGAGACAAAAACATCAGAGTTTTATAATTCATTTGATGGAGTAAAATAGCCAGCAATAAAGAACGGCTGTCGCAGTCAGAAAAAGTTTTACCTGCCAAAACAGCGGTGGGGGAAGAAAAGTCTGTAGACTGAGTATCCCGCTTGTATGTGAAATTCTGAGTCCACGTTAAAAGCTCTTGAGCTAAAGCCAAGTCTTTGTTTTCTGCATTTTTTACGGAGTCTTTTTCCCGCAGTCGGGCAAAAATGGCAAAAGAAGCTTCTTCCAAACTGGCAAAGGAACAACGATAAATTTGGTTATAGTACCGTGTCCAGGCAGAAATAGCCAAATCGGTGCCGGCATACAGATTTAAGACAGCAAATTCCCGTTCAATAACGAATTCCTGAGCTTCGATATCTTGAGGGTAGATAGCGGTGTGAACTTCCGTACCGTTAATAGAAAGAGTAACAGCTTCTTTGTTTTGGGGGAAAGTCTCTGGGGAACCTTCCGGTGATTCTTGCGAAAAATCTTCCGAAATATTGCCGGAGGGAGTAGTCCGAGGAAAGGAGAAGGTTGTAACAGGACCCGGATTAAAATAACTTCCCCGCTGGGTCGTAAACATAAGAGAATCTATAACAGAAATCAAAAACTGATGCATGGATTGATCCAAATCGTCTTTGTTCCCCAAAGGTGAATATGCCAGCAAAACAATATAACCTTTATCCAAAGGCAAATCGGAAGAGACTGCCCATCCTTTGAATAATGTACCGTCTTGAGCAGGATTGATAACAAAGTCGGCAATGGTACAATCTCTGTTAAGCCAATCCACTTGGGAAAAGTCACCCCGTCCCGATAATTTTGTCAAAGTGTCCGATAAGGCTTCTTGGGAGTTTCCGTACTGACTTTGTTTGTAGATTCTGATGACGGTCTCTGCCGGCAAAAAACTGTGGGTCAAATGAAAACCCGTATTATCTTGAGTAGCTTCCTGTAAGAAAAAACCTTCCGGAAAATCTATGGAATAGCCATAAACAGAAGAGCCTAAAACTTCTGCCCGGGCAAAAGATACAAGCAATAAAAATACGGACAAAAGACAGAGTTTTTTTGTTTTCATAAAACCTCCCGGATTCTGTACACCGTTGCATATTTAGTATCGGTATTGTATCTAATACCCTTGTAGCAAAGATAGTTACAGTTTATACTCTTTTTTATGAGTGTACTACCGATAGTCTTTGAAAACGAAGAAATATTTGTTGTAAATAAACCCAAAGGTGTAGCCGTTCAGGGCGGGGAAGGGGTAAAGCATCCCTTAGATGAAATGCTGACACAACGAGTAGGGTACAAAATCTATCCGGTACATCGATTGGATAAAGACACGTCGGGATTGTTGGTGGTGGCAAAAAACTCAAAAACCGCCCACACATGGATTCAACTGATAGCCGGCGGTAAAGTAAAAAAAATATACAACGCTCTGTGTTTTGGTTTGCCTCACAATCTTAAACCGGAAACTGCAGTGGGAAAGACAGGCACTTTTACCGCAGCGGTGGGAAAAGACAAAAAGCCGGCTTTCACGGCTTACAAAATCCTCAAGAGCAAGAAGGTGATTCTTGAAAATTCCGAAGGCGAAAGCCAAGAAGAAATTGTATCACTTTTGGAATTACAGCTGGGAACTGGCAGAATGCATCAAATCAGAATACATCTGTCTCAGGAAGGATGTCCCATAGTTGCCGATGACAAGTACGGTTTGTTTAAAAAAAATAAATGGATAAAAAAGCAGTTGGGTATTAAAGATTTACAATTGGCTGCTGTTCAACTGCAATTACCTATAGGAAATACCCAGAAAACTTTGAAAATCTCTTTGCCCCAGCACATGACAACAGCTTTAATGGCCTTGGAACTGTAGTTTTTTTGATTACCGGGGGGTACCTGTTTATTTGTCAATTCAAAAAAATCAGGAAAATTCCTTGTGTTGTGAGAAATAAGAAGACAATCGGGATAAAGCTTTTTTGTTTGCTTCCGGGTTTTTTTCCAGCATAAAAAGAAAGTCCTCTGCATCGATTTTTATAAGATGCACATCAGAGACGGCTGTGGCACTTTCTTCCCGATTTTTACCTAAAATGCAGGCTACCTCACCAAAAAACGAGCCTTTGTCGTAGTATTCCACAAAATTGTTTTTTGTTACCGTAACAGAACCTTGGGCTATGTAAAATATATCTTTACTGGCATCGCCTGCATTATAGATAATACTGCCTTTGCCGTATTCAATCCCAATAGATTTTTTGTTGATAAAATAATCGGGATCTACAAACAGTAGTCGGCGGAAAAGTAAGATAAGATTTTCTGTATCCCGAGAAGGCAATAAATACAATTCTGCCAAAAGTAATTGATTAAAAAAATGATGAACGAACAATGCTTGGGCAAAGAAGAGATAAAGAATAAAAAACACAAAAACCCGTAGCAACAGCATGATAATTGCACTTAAAACACCGTATATCATGTTATACTTTGCAATATCCGTAAAGTAAGATGAAAAATAACTAAAAACAAAAAAACTTACCGTACAACAAAGGGTTGCCAAAAAATTTTTACTCCAGGGTAATTTAATCCCCGGAGCAACCCGGTACGAGATACTCACAATAAAAAACATCAAGATAACAGGCGTAAAACTGATAATGGTAGAAAGCAAACTATATACAAAGGGTGGAATAAAAGACTTAAAAAAAGGCAGTTGCAACAAAGTTGAACCGGAACTTATCAAAAAAATTATCAGGGATAAAGAAACAACAAGAACAACTTCGCTGGCTATAATTATCAACTGGTATATGGAAGGTCTCCGTTGACTTTCTGTATGAAAAATACACCGAATCCCTTTTACTGTAGACATGAACAACCGCCGAGCCATCCAAAAAATAAATACTCCCAACACTATCTTAAAAAACAAGCCACTGTTAAAGTGCAAAATAAAATCAATGACTTTAGGTACATCGATAACAGAGAGCAAAGAAGAATCCATTTCGTAGAGAAAGTCCAAAGCTTCAGGTGATGTGTCCAAAACACCTATCAAAATGGAAGCCGTCATAATTAAAATGGGCAAAAGAGAAAACAAAAAACCAAAGGCACAGGCAGAAGCATAGGTTATCAAGTCGTTTTGCATAAAAAACTCAATGGTTAAAAAAGATTCCTGTATAAAAGTTCTCAGTGTATATTTTTTCATAACTTGCCTTATAAAGAAGCCTGTACTGTATCTCTACTTATGGATACAGATTTTGTAAATCATACTATTTTGCTCCACACGGTACCACCGGCACCTGTAAAAGCTTGAACCATTGTAATACAAAAAGTTATAGTATTGCAAGAAATAAGACATTAGTTTTCCCGACGGGAAAGCATTATTGCCAATATTGACTAATTATACACCACTATTTATGCTGTAGGTATGAAATGCACCTTTTTGGGAACCGGTACCAGTCACGGAATACCGGTAATAGCCTGTCCCTGTGAATGTTGTACCTCTACAAACGCAAAAGATACCCGTTTCCGTTCCAGTTTGTGGGTCACAGAAAGCAGAAAAGACGACAGAGAACCCTTTTCCTTTGTTATAGATACCGGCCCGGATTTCAGAAGCCAGGCGTTAAAGTACAAAATAAAAAACTTACATGCTTTACTGTTGACTCATAGCCACGCAGATCATCTTAACGGCTTGGACGACATCAGGATTTTCTCTTACACAAAATCTTATGAACCGGGAGCCAAAGAAGGACAAAAAATTGTTCACGGAGAAACCTTCGGAAAGGGATTACCGGTATATGGCGACGAATTGACCCTTTCCGATTTACGGACTAGATTTTCTTATATTTTTAACACAACCCAGTTAGGAGGCGGAAAACCAAAAATCAGTTTGGAATTGTGCACTTCATTTACAAAGGATGCGCCTCTAATTTTGGGAACTATGGCTGTGGTTCCTGTTCCCATAATTCACGGTTCCCAGCCTACAGTGGGATGGTTGATTTTCAAAGATTGGGACGAAAAAACAAAAACTTTTGGTGAAGGAATTGCGTATCTAACAGACTGCAGTAAGATACCGGACACTTCCATGGACATACTGTTATCCGTAAAAGACCGACTTCGACACGTGGTCATAGACGGTTTGCGTCCCCGACCTCATACCACCCACTTTTCCATGAAAGAAGCCTTTGAAATCGGGGTAAAAATCGGCGCCCCTTACACATGGATCACTCATATATGCCATGATTTGACCCACGTGCAGATCCAAAGCTATTTGGACAGCCTGAAAAAAGAATACAAAGTGCCTTCAGAGTACCGTTTTTCCCCCGCCTATGACGGACTGACCTTGGAGCTGTAACAGCTGTTTACAGCTGTTACAAAACTCTTATTAAATAATTCCTTCATAAACTAAGTGTTGGATACCGTCTATGGTGACTACCAGTCCCGATTCAAGGGTCTGGGAAGCCCCGGCAACATCGCTGATCCAAACAAGATTGGGATTAACAAGAGAAAGAATGGCTTCCGATAACTCAGAACTGTTTTCCGCAATAACACCGTTTACCAACCTAAGCAGTGGAGTAAAATCCTGATCGATAGTGGGACACACCAAAATATCTCCGCCGGTATGTTTCAGCTGATTAAGAGCTTCCATAGCAGTATTTGCCCGGACTATACGACCGCTGACTTTTGGTTTTTCCTGATTTACGCAACCACCATTATGTCCCCGAGCCAAAACATTTCCTACAAGAAGTACTCGGACAGTATTAAGCATCAGAGGACTGTACAAAGGAATACCTGCTGCCAAAACAATCCTGTCAGAAATATGGACAACTCCTGCATCCAAGGCTATTTTAATGGCATTTTGCACCATTTCGCCGGAATCGTCTGCCACCTTTGTAAGTAAGGGAATAACACCCCAATGCAAAAGCAACTGACGGGCTACCACAGGGTCCGGAGTAACGGCAATAACAGACTGTTCCGGGCGGAACTTACTGATCATTTTTGCAGTATGACCGGAAAGAGTAGGGGCAATAATAACCATTGCCTTTACATCTCGGGCTGTAGTGTAGGCATTGTGAGCCATAATCATACCGATATTGCCTGTTTCAGAATAATCGGTAAAGGAATTATCCTGATACATTTTCTTGCAGAATTCCGGTGAATCTTCTACCGTCAACGCTATACGGGACATGGTTTCCACCGCTTCTACAGGATAGGAACCGTTGGCAGTTTCGCCGGAAAGCATAACCGCATCGGTGCCGTCAAAAATAGCATTGGCAACGTCTGTCAGCTCTGCCCGAGTGGGGCGGGGATTCACAATCATGGAGTCCAACATTTGAGTAGCAGTGATTACCGGTTTTCCCACGGCATGACACACACCGATAATATGTTTTTGAGCCAAAGGAATTTGCTCTGTGGGCAACTGCACACCCAAGTCTCCTCGGGCAACCATAATACCGTCGGCTGCTTCCGCAATTTCCCGGATATTGTTAACACCTTCTTCGTTTTCTATTTTTGCAATGATTTTAGCCTTTGAATTCAAAGTTTCCAAATACCGCCGTATTTCGTGGATTTCGGAAGCAAAGCTGACAAAACTGGCTGCAATAAAATCAACTCCCTGCTCAACCCCAAAAGCAATGTCCTTTTTGTCTTGCTCGTTGATAATAGGTAACATGGCATGGAGACCGATAAGGTTTACATTTTTCTTACTGCGTATAGCACCGGTATTTTTTGCTTTACAGGTAACAGTTGTCCCATCGCTACCCAGTACTTCCAGCTCCAAAAGTCCGTCGGCAATAAGCACTCTGACGCCGGCTGTAGCTTTACCAGCAAAATCCTTCCAGTTAAGAGACAAACGGGCAGGTTTACCGTGTTCTGCAGGAACAGTCATGTGACCGTCTGTAGTTACAAGCACCGTGTCGCCGGCGGTAATGGTAACAGCTTTATCTCCCGCCGTATCTCCCGTTCTGATTTCAGGACCCTTTGTATCCAAAAGCAAGGCTACCGGAAGATGTGTTTTTTCCGATACCCGCTTAACTCTGTCCATAGCTTCTCTTTGGCTTTCATGTGTTCCGTGAGAAAAATTAAAACGGGCTACATTCATTCCTGCCTTCAAAAGTTTTTCGATTATTACATCATCGGCAGTAGTAGGCCCCATTGAACAAACTATTTTTGTCTTTCGTGTAAACATACGGTAAATTATCTATAAAATTGTTAGGGAAGTCAAGCAAAGAAATGCTTTACAAATTGTATTGTTTTATACTATAATAACGGTGTATATACATTGAAGTAGGAGATGTCATGATTTTTCCTTTAGAGCAACTGATTAAGTTTAAAGATAATATTTATGAAATCACCTGTGCTGCCAGTCGTCGTGCATATCAGCTTTCCCGAATGAACGACCCTGTTATTGCAGAGAATGACGGAAAAGTTGTTTCAACAGCTGCCCGGCAGTTGTTTACCGAAGAAGTACAGTATCGTATTGAACAGTAATTTTTGTGAGTAACGAATATAAAAGAACCGGTGCCCTGCCGGTTCTTGTTGTTTTTGCACCTACTGCCAGCGGCAAAACTGCCTTAGGCGTGGAGTTGTTCGGAAAGGATTCTCCTTCGCCCTTTGCCGGCAAAGGCGAGATTATCAGTGCAGATTCCATGCAAGTGTACAAAGGCATGGATATCGGAACTGCCAAGCCGGACAGCCATACCTTAGAACAAGTGCCCCATCACCTTATTGATGTACAGACTCCCGATGTTCCTTTTTCTGTGGGAGAATTTGTCCGTCAGGGTGATGTGTTGTGTCAGGAAATCTACCAACGAAACAAAGTCCCTGTGGTTTTAGGGGGAACCGGCTTTTACATACGGAATTTTCTTGTGGGACTGCCCCCTACACCCCAAGCCGATGAAGCACTGCGCCATCACCTTAAAGACAGATTAGCCACAGAAGGAGCCGGGGTTTTGTACCGAGAACTGGAAACCCTGGACCCTGTAACCGCCGCCATAATCCACCCCAACGATGAATACCGTATTGTGCGAGCCTTGGAAGTGTGTATTGCCAGCGGTAAACCCCGCAGCTCTTTTATGCTTTCTCCCCAATTTCGTGAAGGCTTTGATTTTTGCGTCATAATACTGCAACGGGACAGAGAAGAATTATACAACAGAATAGCTCAACGGGTAGACATCATGTTTGACCAAGGACTGGCAGCGGAAGTAGAAAACCTTATTGCTGCCGGATATACCCCGGAAGATCCGGGAATGCAGGCTATCGGATACAGAGAGTTTTTTGCACCGGAGGTGGCGTTGTTGCGGGGTGAGGAACGGCTTAACAGAATAAAAGAGCTTATAACCAAAAACAGTCGCCACTATGCAAAACGCCAGTATACTTATATGAAAGGCATTCCCCGGGCAGCTTATTTTCACCCGGATGATATGACAGGTATACAAAACTTTATCACTCCTTTTATGCAAAAATACGTCGGTATGAATACGTAGTTGTGAGAGGGTTTTCTCATCCTAATTTCTTAGAAATCTAGAAATCTTTCCAAAATCTCTTTTTCACAGAAAAAGTTGTTAAATTTAACCCGTTTTTTTACCTTTATGTCTTCCGTTTGTGTGGCAGGTATAAAACGCTGTGTTATACTGATAGTAGGGGTATCTCCAAAGTTTTGTGCGTACATGGTAAGCCTTGAATCAGGGAGACAATAAAAATGACTTATAACAAAAACAGAAAAATTGCTATGATAAAAAAGATTTGTGTTTACAGTATATGCTTAGTAATCATCTCTTATATTACCGGTTGCAAGTTTTTTAACCAACCTATGTTGGACTATTTGGAAGAGTGGACAAATACGGCACAAGTAAGCAAACACACCTTTGATGACACCTACCCGGTAATCGGTGATATAACCAATATACCATCTGGAAAAGACCGAGTGATAACCTATTACTTGATAAACCCCCAAAGCTATACCTTGGATTCCAGCGTTACATTTGCTCATGATGACAGTCTGGTTGTAAATAACAAAACATCCTCTGATTTTGCCACCGTGGAACAGGATGCCACAGATAAAAATATTATCCGTCTTACATTAAAAAACTCTGTAGGTGCTACCGGTATTCTTCCCTTAGACGGAGACGGCACGGAAATTACTCCTACAATAACCATAAGGGAACCTAATTCCGGCAGATTCTTTGGTAGTTACACGGTGCCGGTACGGGTAAACTCAGCCCCTGCCGGGATTTCATCTCCGATTATTCTTTGTAATACCAAAGACAATACCTATGTGATTTGTTTTAATATGCCTGACATGAATACAACTTCCAGTATCCACCGGGATATTGTCTCCCTAACTGTCAGCGGTTTTTACAGTAATACATACACGGTGACTGCTCCTTCTGATAGTGACACAAACGGTCTTACAGGAGTTGTCAATAGTTACAATGATACAAATTACAGAGAAGTAAATGGTAGTTTTGTTGGGAATAAAACAAGCCGGTTTGTGGCAATAGAAACAGGAATCAGTCTTAATACAGTATCTGAGCCCCAATGCACCATAACCTTAACCGATTCTTCCGGTCTTACTTCTGCAGTTACCGCTTCTACTGAAGCTCCTCCGTTACCGGCCGTTACAGCTTCTTTCGGTTCCGGTACCCTTGAACCCAGCGTGCCGGTAACTTTTAATCAGGAAACTGCCAATTCCACTATTACACTTACCCTAAGCAGTACAGAAGGTGTGTCTGTTTCCGGAGGAAGTTTTACCGGAGATACTGCAACAGGTAGTAGCGGAATTTCTTTGACCTTTTTTAAAAAAGGAACCTACACCGTTACCGCCACTGCCGGTGGAATATCCGGTTCTCAAGATACCACAACTACTTTTACCTATACGGTACCCTATTCCGCCGTGTATATATCGGAGAACGGTAGTAACAACGGTCAAGGCACCCCAATCGACCCCTTCGCCACCTTGAAGAAAGCCATAGAAACCATAGGCGACGAAGGCGTGGTTTACGTAACCGGCGACGTAAATGTTGCCTCCGAGTATAGCCACAGTTCCGGCAGCCTGACCCTACGGGGATATGGCAGCAGCGGAGGAACCTTGACCAACAAGTCCGGTCGTGTCCTTAACATAACCGGCGGAACTGTAACTTTAGGGGACAACATTACCCTTACCGGAACAAATACCGGTGGTGAAGGCGGTGCCGTATATGTAGGTGGCGGAAGTTTTATCATGGAAAGCGGCAGCACGATAGCGAATAGTACCGTCCAAGGCACCAATGCTTTTGGTGGCGGTGTAGCTGTGAAGTATGGTGGTGCTTTCACCATGAACAACGGTGCTGAAATAATAGGATGTAAAGCTGACACTGGTGGCGGCGGTGTGTATGTATATGCCTCTAACTTCACCATGAATGGCGGGGTTATAGGGGGACGTGCTCCCAATGTCGCCAAATGGGGAGGGGGTGTATATATTGGATCTGATTGTGAGGTTACCATGAGTGGGAATTCTGAAATAAGCTACAATAGTGCTGAAGAAACAGGTTCCTCCGCGACGGGAATTCATGGTGGAGGTGTTTTTTTCAGCGCCATCGGTGAAAGCACTTTTACTATGAATGATAATGCAAAAATAACTCAGAATACGTCTAAGGGATCGGGTGGCGGTGTACATGTTGGAAATCCCAAAAGCCTATTTTTCATGAATGATAATGCCCAAATAAAATTTAATCGGGCGGCTAGCTCCGGTACGTATAATGGTGGCGGTGGTGTGTACTTCACGGGAGATGGTACCTTCACCGTCAGCGGCAGCCCGGATATAACCGACAATACTCTTGTTGATAGTAGTACCAACAATGTAACTTTGACTAGCGGAAAAATTATTTCCATCGGTGCCGGTGGGCTTACCGATGCCGCCCGCATAGGTGTAAACACAGCAGACACGCCTGGTGCAACCGGTATTAGGGTAACGGATAAACCCGTTGACAATACGGGAACAATTTTCTCTTCGGATAAAGGGTATTATGTAGACAACAAGGCTGATGGGGTATGGCTCCGGGACATAGAAGTGACCTACCGGGTGGGTAGCGGAGCCGAAACGGAAGCTACTTTTGCGGAAGCTCTTCCTAAGCTTAATGGAGACTCTTCCGGTGGTACGATAACCTTACTCAAGGATATATCTCTGGCTCAACCTGCGGAAATCACCGGAGGCGACAAAGCTGGAATTAATTCAGACACCGGTGAAGGCGGTAGTCCTGTCACCATAGACCTGAACGGTCACACCCTTTCCGGTAACGGTTCTGATTCTGTGCTTTCCGTGTCCACCGGCTTTTTGGAAATAAAGGATTCTTCCTCCGGCGGAACCGGCAAGATAACCGGCGGTGGTGGGAGCAGCGGTGGCGGTATTGATGTAAAGACTGAAGGTGTATTGCGACTTGTTTCGGGAGCTATCACCGGAAATACTGTAGAATATGATGGTGGCGGTGTAAGTGTTCGAGATAAGGGGACGTTTATTATGACCGGTGGTAGCATTTCTGATAACAGAGCAGCAGGAAATGGTGGAGGTGTGAATATAGATTTAGGTTGTACTTTTACTATGACAGGTGGAAGTATTTCCAGTAATGGGAGACACGCTGGAACCGGTGAAACCATAAAAGGGGGTGGTGTATTTATAAGCGATTCTGGAACGTTTACCATGACCGGAGGTAGCATCACCGACAATCTTGTTAACTATGACACTGGAGCCGGTGGTGGCGTGTTCGTTTCTTCTACAGCCAGTTTTTACCTTGGAGGTTCGCCGACTATCACCGGAAACGCACGAAACGAAAGTTATCCTCAAAGATTAGATAACGTTTTTCTTGATAGCGGAGCTGTGATAACAATTCGTCCTGATCTGGATCGCACTAGAAATGGCTCAATAGGAGTTCATGTGTCCAATATGGATAGTCCGATTATAATTACAAAAAATTGGAATAGTAATGACCCTAATGATTTTAAGCCTCTATTTGGAGATTCTTGTGGGGCATGGTCAATTCCTGGCTATCAAAATAAGATTGAACTTAAAGATTCAGAATTACAGGTGACGAAGAGCGATGTATATCCGTAGTATCCATAATAATTTTATGAGTTCAGTTCTGTAACTTTCAGTTTGAACACTCTGACTTTACCGGTCAAGACGCCATACCATTAAGAGGGGGTGTGGCGTTTTTTATAGATTCACTTTTCCCCCCACCTAACTAACAAAAAAGACTGTCCCGGAAGTTGACAAACGTCAGAAAGGACAGCCTTGAGCAGTGCGTCAGAGCAAAAAGGGAACGGACAGAAAAAACTGTAGCCTTTCTGCCTGACATTCCCCGTATGGTACGGAGAAAATCCTAAAAATTACGGTGTAGACCGTATGTTTTAAGTTACCTGTGCATAATGGGTTATGCAATCCGTTTTATTGTCGGTAAGGCTATCCCTTACGCAACGCAATAAAACCCAACTCTGATTCCGGATTAAACAATCTTAATGTTGGAACGAAACTCCCGAGAGTTTATTGATTGTTTAAACTTTGCTGACGGAGACACTATAACATGGAAAGATATAATGTCGTCTTTTGTCAATTTTTCGGCAGTATCTTTTCCTCCCCCTATCTTGGGGATTTTGTTTTTGAATTTTCTTCAAATTCATAAAAACATCAAAAATCTCTTTTTGATAGCAGGTATGATGTGTTTTTATGTATTCTGTCACATTAACTTGTTCTGTATAGGATAGTATAACTAGAAAAACGTGATATAATGTAATAGGATAGTTTTGTCAGTATTATTAGGTGCATAAAGATTTCCTTCCATAATGGTTTAATGAGGTGTGATATGAAAAAAAGTATAAACGGTATAGGCACTATAGTTCTTATTATGCTTGTGTCTATATTTATTGCAAGTTGCGACTATTTTAATCGCCCTATG
>JAHLFV010000128.1 GCA_018883625.1 Candidatus Treponema excrementipullorum | reverse complement strand
ACATACAGAATAATCTTATCTGTGCCCCGAACAACAGTAACCCCGGCATTATCTTCTCCGGTAGTAACCTGTATGTCTCCGTTAAAATCAGCTCCCGAAACAATTCCTGTTGAAGAATTATTTAAATTGGTTAACTTTCCTTCATCGTACGTTTCATTTCCAATTTTTAAACCTTTGATACCTACAGAAGACTTCAATGTCAGGGGATCACGAGTTCCCAAGTACAGTTCAATTTCCGCCAAATTATTAACTTCCGCCAAATTATTAACTGCGCCACCAAAAGATACTTTAAGTCTTTCCACAGATTCCGTACCGTTTTTAAAACTAAGGGTTATGGAGTTACTATCTTTTTTAAGCTCACACTCTATTTGTTTTCCTGTTGAAGAATCAGTCAAAGTTGGTGTAATGTCGTCCAAACCGGTATTCTGTGTGAAAATAAATTTTGCTCCGGCAAAATTCTGTGCTGTGTCATATTCAAAAATCAACTCATTTATGCTTGTACTATGTGCCTGAGTCGTATTTTTATCAAACAAGTCTTTATACTGTTCTCTCATATCAACCCCATTCACCGATTCCCGAATGCGGGCAGTTTTTTCAGTTATGCTGGTATTATTAACCGTGTATGTCGGTGGAACAACACGTACTGAAGAAGAGACACTATAAGTTTTTCCAAAAAACTCGGCTGTCCCTTTAACCTTTTGAAATCCGGGGTTTTCTGTAGAAAGCCCTTCTTTGTTCCATACTACAGGTATTGCTACCTTTAAGGGCTTCCCATTGGGATCTATACCGTACAACTTATCGGGCAAATTAACAGGCTGAGTTTTTTGAAATACAGCCATTGAATGATTTATAACTCCGCCTATATCTCCAATCACATACACGTACAGGGAAATCTTTTCACGGACACCGCCTTCTAAAATCACTTCTCCACTAATTTTAAGATTTGTATTCTCAGCAGCATTTTCTACATTTTCATAATTCCACTCTACGGGATAATTTTGGCGATAACCACTTGTAGATACAAAAACTACTTCCTTTGGACCGGAAAAAGCAGCTCCCTTTTTATGATAATAATGTTTGTTATACTCAAAAACACCTGTACCGTGCACTGTTTCCACAGGAGGATTGGGTTTAGGAATATCCGTCAAACTTTGTTTACATCCGGTAAATACAAATAAAGCAGATATGATACAAAAAATTATTCTTAACATATTTCCTCCGACTATTACTCTGCAACTGTAAGAACTGTAACAGTTCCTTCTTTAGCTTTGTCAGATACAGCTGTTACGGTAAATTTTCCGTCTTTTTTTGTTGATTGCACTATTGCCAACAATTTGCCTCTTGTTGCTTTTCTTGTGCTGTTTGTATAGGGGGTATGGTCATTCTGTCTTCCATTGTCCAAAGCTAGCAGGGTACCTTCTCCCGTTACAGTCACAGTGACATCCCCTTCAAAACTGTTCACAAAATTACCGTCAAAGTCCTGGGCATCTATCGTTATGTAACATAAATCTTTACCATCAGCTTTTATCTTGTCTCTGTCTGCCGTTACCGATAAGCGAACACCCTCTTGTTTCTTTGTAGTTTTTACAATATTGCGTCCGTCTGTATTTGTAATTTGCCGCCCATTTTCATCAAAAGCCTTTGCCTCCAGCACTCCCGATTCATATGTGACATCGAAATTTGCATACAGCATTCTGGAATCTGTTCTCTCGGCAAAAGTATTGGTACCTTGACCATTTGAAAGAGGTGTTGCGACATATTTTTTATACTCATAAAGACTTCCGTTACTCTTAACAGTTTCAGCCTTAGCTGCACCTATTTCTTTTCCGTTCAGATACAAACGGACTACAGGTGCATCCGTATATACTGTTACCTGTACCTTAGTCTTAGCGGAATCCCATTTATAAACATCATCTTCATCCCAAGTAGGCAAAATATGAAGAGTATTTTTTCCTTCATGCCACAAGCTCTGATATAGGTAATAAGAATCTTTAGGGAAACCTGTTGTATCTATAATACCGAAGTAGGAAGACTTGGGAGCCTTTTCAAAATCTCCGACAGTAGATCCCGCATCTGTTTTGTTCCAAGGAGTGGGTTCGCCCAAATAATCAAACCCTGTCCACACAAATTCTCCTGCATTATAATCCCATTTCACGGTTCTGAGCCAAGCTTCGGAAGCAAGAGCACCCCAACTAACCTTACTGTGATCATAAGATGTAAGAAATTGATCCGATGTTTGGGAAGCATTAAAATTACCCTCACCCAATTTATCGTAAACACCTCTGCTGTTTACGGAAGATGCGGTTTCTGAGCCATAAATACACCATCCGACATTATATGCATCGGTAATTGCTTCTTCATTTGCATAGTTAAACCCTACAATACCTCCCATATCATGAATTTTTTTCATTGTCTCAAAGGGTTTCCCCGAACCGGAAGTCTGTCGTCGATTATCTCCTATGGTAACATAGCGAGCTGCCCGATATTTACCGGGATCTTTGGTTGGAATTGCCTCCCTATCTTTTTTCCTCTCTCCTACAGTTGAATCTACTTCAATTATCCAGTTTGTAAGATTTTCGGCATAGGTCGGATATTCACTGGTATTTCCACTTATGCCTTCAAAAATTTCGTTACCCAGAGACCACATAATAACACTTGGATCGTTTTTATCCCGATCTGCCATGGCTTTTACGGAAAATTCTGCCCACAACATATCTTTTTTACCATTTTCGATGGTATTATCTTCCGAAATTGTATCTTTAAATAAACTGGAAAAATCATTAGTATTACCGTTCTTGGGATTACTAAAGGTGTCAAAAGCTTCCTCTATTACGAGCATTCCTTCTTTGTTACAAATGTCAATAAAAGCCCGGGCACCCGGATTATGTGTTATTCGGATGGCGTTACATCCCATATCCTTTAACACTTGCACTTGACGCTCCATTGCTCTGTACCAAGCCTCACTACCTAAAGCTCCCTGATCATGGTGCATGCAAACGCCCTTTAGTTTTAAGTTTTTCCCGTTAAACCAAAAACCTGTCTCATAATCAAACTTAAAATATCTGAAACCAAAATCTGTTTCATACCTGTCTATCAGGACATTTCCCTGTTTTACTTCTGTACGAACCGTATAAAGACTTTGACCGCCTTCCTGTTGATCCCATACATACCATAATTTAGGATTGGAAACATTCAATCTCAAATCGGAGGCATCTCCGTCAGATGTAGCCTTTAAAGTGTGTTCACCCTGGGGCAATGACTTTGTAATCTTTTTGGAATTTATAACGGTTTTTGAACCTTTTTCCAGTACAGAGGTAATAATATCTACATCCATGGCATCCTTGCGGTCATTTGTCAGTTTAATATGTAAATCAATTTCACCCATGGTATTTGAACCCTCATTTACAGGAGTCAAAACCGCTACCCCATTCTGCTTTATATGAACAGGATCGGTAATTATAAGATTTACATCTCTGTAAATTCCGCTACCGGAATACCATCTGCTTGAAGGAACCTTATTATCTGTTTTAACTGCAATAACATTTTCACCTTCAACCAACAGATTGGACGGAAGCTCAAATGAAAAAGCCGTGTACCCAAAAGGATGATATCCTAATTTTACGCCATTCAGATATACTTCTGCATTCATATAAACGCCGTCAAAGTTGATAACAACTTTTTTTGAAGTTTTCCAGTTGGGTTCTATCTCAAAATATTTTCTGTACCAGCCGATGCCACCTGGCAGATACCCGCTTTCCGCTTCACCGGATGAAGTATAACCTTGCTCCTGACTATAATCATGAGGGATGGTAACATTTTGCCAGTCGGAGTCATCAAAAACATGGTCAGAGGCACCGGGGTTGTCTCCCAAGTAAAACTTCCAACCTTCATTAAACTTTATTGTACGCCCTTCTATAACGGATCTGTCTTTTGCATATGTTGCATAAAAACCGTCCTGTTCATAGGCTTGGTTAGTTGTTCCGTCCCCTTCTATATTGCTCACACCGGTTAAAAAAGCATTTCCGCCGGTAATGGCATCGGAACACCCATAAAAAACAAAACAACACAATAAAAAGGCACTTATGACCAAACTAATAGACTTTTTCATCCTTCCTCCAAAAAACACTTGGCTGTCTTCAGAATAAACCCTAATTTTTCAACGGTCAAATTTTTTTTTTGCGGTTTTATGACATTTATCTCCATTTTTCTTAATTTAAATGTAAATGATAGCGTTTTCCCCTCATTTTGTGAAAAAAAAACTGGACAGCTTAAAATATCTTCACTTATACTTTTCTTAGGTTAGTTTATCCTAAGGAGGATGTTGATGAAAAAACAAGTTATGGTACTTGTTCTGTGCCTTGTTTCTTTGGTACTTGTATTTACAGGATGTAAAAAAATAGAAGAGCCTCTGTCTATCAGTCCCAAAGTGGGAGAAATTGTATTAAATGACGGCTCTCGGGTTCCTTTCAGCCGCAACATGGCTCTTACTCCCGAGCAAAAAGAGAAAGCGGTTGCAATTATAGTAATGGCAAGACGGGAAGGAAATTCCATTTTTGAAGTGGCATTGGGACTTCATCAAGATAAGGACAAATCTTGGGGAGATGATACAATTTCCATTCCTGAAATAGAATGTTGGAGTACAGAAGGAAGCAAGGTAAGTGCCGCCCGGGATACAAAGATAACCGGGGATTTATTCGGACATGATAATTATGAAGAAATAAAAAAAGTTGATAAAAATATCAATAGTAATGACTATGGTATTTTTGAACGGGCAGAAAAATACAGCGAGATTTCAGGTGTAAACATAACTGATAAATTTACAACAGGGTGGTACGTACCGAGCTTGGCTGAACTTTGTGAATTGTTTAAGGTAAAAAATGCCGTAAATATAGCCTTGGAAGCATTGGGTAAAGCCCAACTACGTGATTTATATTGGTCAAGTTCTCAATTTCCTGGTTCTGAAGGAAAAGAAGCATGGCTGGTTAACTTTAATGACGGAAAACTTATGAATGCTTCTAAAAAAGCTTCCGGAATAACTTCCGGAACAGATTCCAAAGAGGAAATTAAAGCTATTTATTTTGTGTCTATTCCCCGCTGATTTACGGGATTGTGTAGTTGCAGAAGTTGTTAAGCTTTGTTGAGATTAGGATAGTACGGATAATTTTGAGGCAATCTTGATTTTCTTTTCTTGCAGGAAGATTTTTTGTCCCAGAAGTATATCCAAAACCGAAAAAAGGTATCTTTGAAAACCAAAGTGAAGTGCACTTCAAAGATACCTTTTTTATATTTTG
>JAHLFV010000127.1 GCA_018883625.1 Candidatus Treponema excrementipullorum | reverse complement strand
CGTCTCGTGGGCTCGGAGATGTGTATAAGAGACAGCTTGTTGGCTGCTTCCTGTCCGTCACCTTGCAGACTTTCCACGTAATAGGGATGGGGATTGCCTTCAAAGGAAGATTGTTCTTCATACTTTACTATGTAGTCAAAGGCTTTATGCTTTGTATCAGTTTTTTCCGACGCAATAGACACAGTTGCCTTAGTATTTGTTATTGACGGTGTTATTGCTTCCCATTTACCGGAAGGGTCGGAAGAAGCTTTCCGATATACCACAGGAGCCAACTTGGTATTGTCTTCCAAATAGGGCTTTGTCCATGTAATGGTAACGGTATCGGCACTTTCTGCTTTGGAAGCTTTAACGTCAAGACCGTAGCCTATGGCAGAACCGGTAGCATAATTTTTATCTGCATCCTGATAGGTCACATCTCCCACCGTACACTGGTGTAAATTCTCAGAACGGGTAAAAGACGCTGAGGCATCCTTTACAGGAAATACCTGATAGCGATAGGGATATCCCCATCCCAACTTGTCCTGTTCGATACGGAATTTATACGTAGTGTCCTGAGGTCCAACACCTGTAGAATCGGTATACTTGTCGGTAAGAGTGAAAGTATCTCCATTTAGTTTAACCGAAGATACAGGGGTAATATCCTGTCCCCGAACGGAAAGGTTTGTGCCGTCATAAAAGTATACGAATTCGCCGTCGGTACTTCTGGAATCATCGGAATTAGAAGCTCCATACCGGGTTCTGGCAATAAGGTAGCCGGTGGCTCCGGGAACTTCTTTCCAGCTTACATCTATGGCATTTTCTTTTGCGGCAACTGTGGCAGAAAATTCAGCTGTTGCCGGGCCTAGAGTACGGGTAGCGGTAGTTCCAGTGGTTTGGGTTTGCCGTGTTCCGTTTATAGCTTTAACAGTGACAGTAACGTCTTTGCCGGAATAAGCCATGTAGTCGTATCCTATGGGTTTAGGAATTACACAGGTAATATTATCAGTAACCTGAATTTCTTCTTCTTTGGTTACGGGAATAATCTGTGTATCGGCTTTATATGCGTCGGCAAAAGTGGTGGCTACACCGTCCCGAAGCACCTGTGTTTCAACGGAAACACCGTCATAAGCGTATGTTACTTCATAAGAGGTAGCTTTTTCTATTTTAGGCCAACTTACCGTAATGGAGTCTGCGGCAGCTTTGGTTTCGTCAAAAGTGACGGCAGGAGTTCCGAGAGTGTAGAAAAGCTGGTCGGGGCTTTCGGGTGTTCCGGCTTTATGATTATCCCCTTGGTAATCGGTATAGGGAACGATTTCAATGCGCAGGGCATCCCCACTGGTAACAGCATTTTTCCCCTGACTACCATCATAATGAGTTAGGGGATATTCAAAAGGCTGTGTTTGACCGGGTTCTGCCCCTTCATCTGCCAAAACAGGTTCAATGAGAGTATAATCTCCCCCCTGAGCATCTTCCATCTTGTATTTAATTTCATAAGTTACAGAGGGATCTCTGTCCCATGTCAAAACGAATTTATCAGGATATCCGTCTTGGACTACCAAATTTTGCACAATAAGGGGTTGTAAATCCGGTACAACATATCGACTGTTAGGGGTTGTAATAGACTCCGTCCAACCGCTGGTTTTATGTTTGGCGTTTACTGTAAAGGAGTAACTACCCGGATTTGCGTGTAAGTCAGCTTTGTAAATATGGTCGCTTAGCTCATCAACTGTGAAAAAATCACCTAGTTTTGTAGGCGTACTTTCACTCAATGAACCATCCCCATTGTTTCTACGTCTGTAATTTACTGTTAATTCATAAGCATAACTGTCAGCTTTTCCCAAGGTATCAAAGGTAAGGGTTGCAGACAAATTCGCCGTTTTGTGGGAAACAGGATTTCCTTCACTGTCAACTTCGTCATTATATATTACCGGATCCATTTCAAAAGAAAGGGGAGCAACTGCCCATCCCGGTTCGGAAGTTGCAATAGATTTGTCGGAGGTAATGACACGGGATTCAATATCGGTGTAAGACTGTACTTTGTATTGGTACTGACGTCCCCGGACAACAGTGCTGTCTGTCCAAGTTACGGTTTCTCCTTCCTGATAGGGTGCGTCAGGATCTGTAGGGGTATATTGGTCTGCAAAACAGACACCTCCGTTTTTATCGGCATTGTCTTTTATAGAACCGAAATATCCACATACCGGTTCGTAGGTACTGTCATCTTCTCCAGCAACTTTGCGGTAAATTTTGAAATATAAGGGGAATTGCTCGTAAACATTTTTTTCCACGGCAACATCTACTTTTGTAGGCAGTACGAAGGATACTTCCACCTTGTCGCCGAAAGCTCCTTGACTGACGGTAAGGTTTTCCGGTGGGTTGGGGCGTAAACGACGGGCAGTCTGAGCGTCAATTTTGTCACTGGCTTCGGTTTTGTCTTGTTCGGCAATGTTATAGGCTTCTACCTGATACAAATAGGTGGTATTGGGAGTAAGCCCCGTTACAGTCAACTCTGTTTTATTACCGGACTCTCCTGGGATACGCTTTTGCTCTTTACCGGCGGCATCGTAACAGACCAGTTCATATCGGACGGCATCTGCATAAGCGTCCACATTATTCATATACCAGTAAACAGTTACGGTGGAGTCTCCCTCTTGAGCGTCTCCCTGAATATCACTGATTACAGGTTGGGCTAGGCTGGTACCACGGACAGCTATGGAATAATCTGTTTCCTGATTTTGTAAATTAATAGCTGTTATTTTGTAATAGGTATCGGTACCGGCGGTAACTTTTTGGGTATACAAAGCATCTGTTGTTTCTCCTACCTGAACAAAATTTCCAAAAGGAGTATCAGAACGATAAATAAAATATCTTACGGCATTCAGTACAGGTTTCCACGTCAATTCGATTCGTCCCTGAAGCCCTTGAGTTACTTTCAAATCTGTAGGAGCAGTCCATTCTGTAGTAATGGAGCCGGAAGAGTTTTTGCTTTGGTCAAAACCTCCGGGTTGAGGTAATAGTACCTGTTTGCAGGACATTAAAAACACTGAACTTACAAATAGTAAGGCAGTTGATAGTTTTATGAAAGATTTTTTATGTGCTATGTATCTTTTCTCCATGTTTAAAACTCCTATGGAAAAATGTGTTTATCGGTGCTACCACTACAAAATAACACTCCGAAGATATGCTTCAGAGAACAAAAATTCAAACTTCTATGCGTGTAAAAACACCCTTTCATACTTATACAATAAATGGCTGTATATGACAAGAGTTTGACAAAAAGTAAAATAATGTTTTTTTAAATCAAAGAAAATGTATAATATGTTCTGGAGATGTTATATATTTTTTCTGAGTTAGAGATTTAGGTATGGAAATTGTACATTTGGCTACGGATTTGAGCGACCTTGCAATTTACTATAATTCTGTGATAATCTATTGTTATGAATTATGTTTACTCATACAAAGAACGCAGAATTTTAAGACTGAAAATTTTTATCGGTATATGTATATTTCTTGCTATTGCTATTTTAACCACCTTAGTTCTTCGTTTTGTTATATATCCTGTTAATGTTCATTCTGATTCCATGATGCCCGAAATTTCAAATCGCAGTTTGGTTTTGGTTTCTCCCTTGGTTCCTGTAAAAAGAGGGGATGTAGTTTTGGTGGAATCTCAGAAAACAACGGATATGGGCTTTTTTAAAAGTCTTATCAGCAACTTTGTCTCATTTGTCACTTTTCAGCAGGTCATTTTATTTCAAGATAACGGACTGTTTACGGAAAACGATACGGTAAGACGGGTAGTGGGACTTCCCGGGGATACTGTGTATGTAAAAAACTATGTGGTTTACGTAAAACCTGCTAACAGTTCTCACTTTTTGACGGAATTTGAGTTAACCTCTAAATCTTACGATATAACTACCAACGATATTCCCGAAAATTGGCAAGGAAATATCGGAGCCTTGGGAAATACCGGAGAAATTGTTCTTGGCGAAAATGAATATTTTGTTCTGTGTGACAGCAGAAATTCCGGTATTGATTCCAGAATATGGGGACCGGTTACCAAGGATAGAGTAAAGGGACGAGCCTTTTTTCAGTATTTTCCCTTTTCCCTTTTCGGTGGTATGTAATATAGTACAATAATAATGGGTGACTGTACTTCCTTATACATTCACATACCCTATTGTAAATCAAAGTGTTTTTACTGTGATTTTTTCTCACAACCGGCTCAATCCGTTCCCGACGAGTATGCAGAAGCATTATGCCGTCAAATAGCTTTTTTCAAAACAACCGGCACTATCAAGGAACTTTCCACTGTGTATTTTGGAGGCGGTACTCCCAGTTTGCTGTCTCAACAGCAGGTGAAAAAGATTTTTTCTGAGATTGCGCCCCTTTTAAGAGGGAACTGCGAAATCACCTTTGAGTGTAATACTGAAAGTCTTGCGGAGGATTTTTTAGAGTGCTTGGTATCTGTGGGGGTAAACAGGGTTTCTATCGGTGTCCAGTCTCTCAACGACAACGCATTACACTGTGTTCACCGATTGTCCAAAAGAGCTGACTGTTTAAAAGTACTGGCTCTTTTATCCTCTCATGGTACTAATTTTTCTGTAGACTTGATAGCTGGACTGCCTCAACAGAGTGAACAAGAGTTTATACAATCATTACAAGATGTTGTGTCTTTTAATCCACATCACATATCACTGTATGCATTGACTATAGAAGAAAACACACCTTTATATAAAAAAATATCTCAAGGAAAGATTATCTGTTCCCCGGAAGATATTGATAGTCAGTGGCTGATAGGACAAAAACTGTTAGAAGATGCCGGATATCTTCAGTATGAAGTTTCCAACTTTGCCCAAAAAGGTTATGAGAGTCGCCACAACAGAGCATACTGGAATCAGGAATCTTATATCGGTGCAGGAGCAGGAGCTACAGGAACTCTTTATCAAAGTGAAAATGGTGTGTTACAGGAAGGGGTGAGGTTTACAAACACAAATTCTATTGACCGTTATATTGAATATAGGAAAAATTCTGATTTTTCAGAAATGACTTCGTCAAAGGAGCCTATTACACGGATAGACTTTAAAGCAATGCCCGGAGAAGCAGAAAAACTTTCAAGCGAAGTGTTGGCTTTTGAGTATTTTATGCTGGGATTAAGAAAAACTGATGGTATTTGTATAGAAGAATATGAAAACAGATTCAAAAAAAAGTTTCCAAAAGAAGTCTTTGAAAAAGGTATAAAACAGAGAATTGTTATAAAAAATAATACATATTCAGAAAATATGTTAAATAGTGTACAAAAAACACATTATGCTATGAGCAAAAAAGGTTTGTTGTTTTTGAATAGTTTTCTGGAAGAATTATTACCATAGCAGATTTACAAGGTTGATTTTGCAGTAACGTACGACAGGGTTTTGTTTTTGTATAAAAAATAATACATTGTGATAATATTTGTAGTGTGTATTATTTTTTTGTGACAGAAAGATTGTTTGTTAGAATAATATATACGAAAAACAAAAGTATCCGGTATTACACGTATTTAATAAACGGCACTTTATCCGACGGGATAGTGTATTTGGTCGGAGATTTATACTACGAGCAATGGGCGTAATGTTCTCTGCCGGATATGTTAACCGTTAAAAATATCCGTAAGTTTTCTATACACAGAGCTAAGAAGCGCTTTATCCTCTTCTTTCAATATTTCTGATGCATCGTCTATCAAACTTTCCAAACTTGAAATGCTTTCGTTCAAAGCTGTGGCAAATCCACGGGATACTTTAAACCAGTAAGTTCCTCTGTTGTCGATATAAAGGCAAATAAAGCCCAATTCCTTACTTTTAATTTTTGCTTCCGTAACGGCAAGAATAAGTGGCAGATTTTTTATAAGGACAGATAAATCTGCTTCATCGTGTAGATTAATATTGATTTTTCTGTTCCATCGACTGTTGTCTATAGGCCATAGATCAAGCTCTTTGACTAAACGGAATATTAATTCTGCTTTTTCTCCGGTAAGTAGGGTGTATCCTTTTACCAATACTTTTGCTTTTAATCCGCCTATCTGAACCAGTTTGTCTTCGTTTTTTTCTTGTTTTAAGGCTGCCGTAATGTCTTCCAAAGGCAAAATCAAGGTTTTCTTGCCTTTAATTTTTTCGATTTGAAAACTGTAGCCCCCCACATATATAC
>JAHLFV010000126.1 GCA_018883625.1 Candidatus Treponema excrementipullorum | reverse complement strand
GAAAATATGATTGATTTGATATTTACCCCGATTTCCGATCATACGAGAAAGATAAGTATTTTTATTTTGCGGGCACAAAAACATACAATTTACGGTACCTACAGCGGGGTACTAAAAACAGCTTCCGGGAAGTCAATCGTATTAAAAGATTTTCCCGGAATTGTAAGAAAACTACTGATTCGTATGTAGCGAGGAGCTGCCTAGGTGGAAAATCAAGAAAAAAAGCCTGTTTTTAAGTATGAACCAGGTGAACTGGAAAGAACAAGAAAAAATTTAGGTTTTGTCGATTCAGATGAGGCCAAAAAGATAGCTGATTTATTAGGGGGAGAAGTCGGTTTGGAAAAATCGGCCCCTATAGATGAAAAAGCTATAAAAAAAGTAAGGGATGCACGACGTAGTTCAGCTTTGAGAAATAACAGTTCCGGAAACCGAGAGCGTAAACAGGAAGAAAATACTAATACCTTGGTGGGTACTACACCGACAGAGCAACCCACTGTTTTGGTAAAATCTGTTGCTTCATCTCCTGTGGTAAAAAGTGTTTTGCCTCACATGGAATACGCAGAAAAGCTTAAAATCGACAAAATAATGATGGATCCTGTTTACAAGATCAAAAATGATTACGGTTTTTTTAATTTTTTTGTTAATTTGCGAAAAGGCAATCAAGACAGAGTTGCAAGTCAGTTTGTTGGTGCTACACTGTCTACTTATGTGTTCCGTCTTACCAATTTATATGAAAAAGTTCTTCAACTGATTTCTCTTGCTCCAAAACATGTTCAGGGAAAAATAGATAAAAACGATGAAATGCAATACAGACTTTTACGAAAAATACGGGAGTGGGCTATTCCTTCTCTGACCGGTACTTATAAAAGTTTGGAAAAACGGGGGTCTGGATATGATATTCAGTCTTTGATTCCTGTGACGCGGCAAATATACAGAATGATTTTATCTTGTTTCTATCTGGGCGAAAAACGGTTTATCGAATACGGGAAATTGATTTATGCAGAGATACAAGGATATCCAGAAGTAAATAAAAATACTTTAAAAAATCTGGTTCAGGATATTTTTACAGAGTGGTTGTATGTGTACCAGCGGGTTGCCAAAGGCATGTATCCTTTGTTGCTTCGTATGACCTGTAATGAGTACTGTGATTATACAGAATTGATGACAAAGAAAGTTTCAAAAGTTTTTTCCTTTTTAGGTATTACAAAGTATGACATTCTTTTACCGCAGAAATCGGAAAAAGAAGACAAGAGTAGCAGTAGGCCTGTAGTGAAGGAAGTTGCAGAAAAAGATGAAGAAACAGTAGAAGAGGATGCTGTTTTCGATACCATCGTATTTCCCGAATCTGTACATGCTGGATTAAAAGTTTTGGATACGATTTTTCCCGGCGCAGGTTGGCTTGATTTAGCCAATACCCCGGACTTTTATCCTTTCTATCAGCCTTTGTATAGATTCGGTGACGGATTTAATATTATGTCTCCTCAAAATCCTTTACAGGTTCTTGTTATCTTGTTAAAGATTTTGGAAGATTTGTTTGAAGGTTGCAGGCAAATTGCTTTTTCCGAAAGTACAACTACGGGGCTTTATATGGGACAGGATTTGACTTCTGTGACACAAGTCATTGCGGATTGGGGTAATTACCGCGAAGTAGTTTTCGAAAAATTATATTTACCTACACTGAGGGATTTTTCAAATCATTTATATTCTCAAAGAGATTTTGATAAAAATCAGTATGGTAAACGTCTGATTTCTAATTTACAATGGCATGCCTTGTATAATTTTTTGCCTTACATGAAGTTTGAGCAACTTCTGATTGAAAAACCAAAAAATGAGTCAAAATATATACCTTTACCTCGAGTGGTTCATTATTTGGTTACGGAGTTGAAAAAAATAATAACAGAAGCGGAAGAAGCTGCAAAACACGGAACACCATATTTGGGAATAAAAAACCTCTACGGACCATACAAATTTGAAATCCCCAATGTTGTATCTCAGAGGATAAATGTTTTATTGGGAGCTCAAAAAAAACAAGGTTCCAAGGCAACTAATTTCAATTTGCTAAAGTACACTTATGCCATAGTTTCCGTTTTGGATTGGTGGGTAAACGATAAAAACAGTTTGGCATATAGGAATAAGAAAAATATTAAAGGCGAAATTTGGCGAGTTGCAGAAGATGGTCAGACACCGATATTTTCTGTAGATGAGAGATCGGATCAAAACGTGCTTTTTGCAAAAAGTCTAAAATCTGCCACAAAGAAGAACTCCGGGGGGACTACAAAGATACCGTCAGAAACCTCTGGGGAGCAACCAACATCGAAAAACATAAAAACTTCCGAAGAACAGATTTAGTTAAAAAAAGCCCCCCTTGTTGCGGGTGTACAAAGAATTGCAACAAAGGGGGCGTATATGTCGTCATTATTCGGGATAACTTATTTTTGAACACCATCCCGAAGCTTTGTGTTAAAGCGTTCCAGTTTTTTTCCTGTAAGGGGATTGTCTTTCCCTTCTAAGATACAGTGCAAAGCCTGTAGTTCTTCCTGAGAAAAAGAAACTCCTTTTTGAATATGATTTTCAAAGGATGCAATAGTTGCAGGTGCCACTTTCCGAGTTATATCTAAAATAACTTGAGCATAGTCCCTGATTTCCTTTTGTGCATGTCCGTCTAAACGTAATTTCAAAAAATGCATAAGGTTGTGGAGATCGCACTGCCAATAGATTTCTGTGTAAAGGGCCAAGGGTAAATTGATCCGTGCTATCTCTCGCGCCAAGCCTGAATCTACAAGTTCTTGGTAGTCTTTATATGCCTGATTTTGTCCTGCTTCTATAATGTGCTTTGTTGAGTCCACAAACTCTTTAGAAACAGCTTCCGTACTGCGTCCCTGTTTATTATCGGTACTTTGAATCGACACATCCTGATCTGCAGGAATGTAAAATTCGTTTTTCATAATAGAGTAGCGACCGGAAATTTCGTTCATGCGAGCTGTTCTGTGACGAACCCATTGGCGGGCCACAAAAATCGGCATTTTGATATGGAATGTTAAAACTACCTGCTCAAAGGGAGAGGTGTGCTGATTGCGGAGTAAGTAGTCGATAAGGGCTGCATCTTCCCGTACTGTTTTTGTTCCTGCACCATAGGAAACCCGAGCCGACTGTACAATACGGTCATCACCACCCATATAATCAACTAAACGGACAAAGCCTTTATCCAATACAGGGAATTCTTTATCGAGAATTGCTTCTGCTTCAGGAACAATACAGTGAGCCATATACCTTCCTTAATGTGTTTGATTTTAAAACTAACGGATTATATCAAATGAAAATCTTCTGTTCAATATGAACACCAGTGTTCTGTTACGGAGTCGCTGGGGTTAAAAGAACTCTTACAAAGTTGACCTATGATAAGAGCTCATAGAAACATGTTGCCAATCAATGGAACATTATGGCTCATAAGGAGTTAAGTTAATGTGAGGCAACAATTCTTCCGTCCATAGTCTGTCTTCAAGTTTTAATCCCCTTGTACCGTATCCCATTTTTCTGTCTTTTCGTACTGCTTCTCCGTGAAAGTCACTGCCTCCGGTAATAAAAAAGCCTAATCTATGTCCCATTTCTTCTAACCGCTGACCTTCGGATATTCGGGCTCCCGGATGATAGGCTTCAAGTCCTTCTATACCCTGATTTTTCAGTTCTTCCAGTAAGGGATACATTTTTCCCCAAGATACATACAACGACAGTGGATGGGCTAAAACAGGGACTCCGCCTGATTCCTTTATGGCTTCGATAGATTGTGATAGATCTGCTCCAGCTCGGTGAACATAAAAGGGGCGGCCTTTTCCCAAATATTTATCAAAAGCTTGCTGAAGGGTTTTGCAGTATTTTTTCTCTACAAGATAGGCTGCTATATGAGGACGCCCCAAAGTAGCGTGGGGAAATCTTTGCATAACGGCTTCTTGAGAAATATCAAAGCCCTCTGCCTGCATTTTCGTTATAATAGATTTATTTCTTTCCTGTCGTTGTTCTTTTAAATCGGTGATGATTTTTTTCAACGAAGGAGCTGTGGAATTAAGCCCTAAACCTAAAAGGTGAAATTCCCCCGTAGGCCAGTCTATATTTAACTCAATACCGGGAACAAATTGTATATCTTTTGCTGCTTCCTGAGCCTCCCACAATCCATCTGTTGTATCATGGTCTGTCAGGGCTAAGACAGAAATATTTTTTTCTGCAGCATACGAAACTAACTCCTTGGGACTCAAGTGTCCGTCTGAAGCTTTTGAATGTGTATGCAAATCTATCATGAAAAGACTATAGCATAAAATTATGTTTTATGATAGTATAATAAAACAAGGTGATTTCCTAAACAGATAGAGGAAGATAGAGTCATGCCTAAAGCAATGTCATATACAAAAGGTTCAATTATATATTTCTCTGGAGATAAAGACGAAAGAATTTTTATTCTCCAAAAAGGATTTATAGTTTTGACCTCTACAGAGGCTGAGACAGGTCAGACTGTTACCGAGTATGTAAAAGAAGGTGAGTTTTTCGGAGTAAAATCTGCCCTTGGACGTTTTCCTCGGGATGAAACGGCTACCGTTGCCGTAGATTCCAGTGTTATCTCTATGTCTGTCCCGGAGTTTGAGCAACTATTCAGCAGTAACAAGCAAGTTATCATGAAGATGCTTAAGGTGTTTTCCAAACAATTGCGTTCCGTGCATAAAAAAATAGAGTCTATTTTGGGAAACGGTGCTACGGTTAACTTAGAAACAGGTATGATTTCTGTTGCTCAGAGTTTTTACAACGATGAGCAATATCGGTCTTGTTGCGATGTCTGTTTGAAGTTTCTGACTTTGTATCCTCAATCTACACAGAAAGGAAAAATTGCCCAACTGTACGCTGATTCAAGAGTTCGGTTTGACAAACTTCAGTCTCGCCGTATCGCAAATGAAGAGAAAGAGAGTGATCCGTCAGAAAAAGCTTTTTCTTTGCCTGCATTTTCTCGGTTTGCAAAAACTTTTGAGCCGGGATCTGTTATTATTGCCGAATATGAAAGAGGAGAGACTTTTTACCTGATTCAGTCCGGTTCTGTCCAGCTGGTGAAGTGTGTTAACGATGTCCGTAAGAATTTGGATATACTCCATCCGGGAGAATTTTTTGGGGAAATGGCTATTTTGGAAAACAGTCCCCGTTCTGCAACCTGTGTAGCTATTGATAAAGTCGAAGTTTTAGAGTTTAATAAAGAGAACTTCGAAATTCTTATAACGGGTAACCCCCAGATGGCTTTAATATTGGTGAAGCTTTTCTGTAAAAGAATTTACGACCAAAAGCGACGTTTGGAGATCCTCGTAACAACGGATCCTCTTGCCCGTATTGCGGAAGTATTTTTAATGTTTGATGAAATGAATCCTGTGACAAATCCTACGGGAAAGAGCAGGACATTTAATCTTACCGTATCTGACTTGGTTCATTGGGCCGGTTTGACTACGGAAGTTGTACGGGATGAAATTAACCGTTTGGTGGAAAAAGACAAGATTGAGGTTTTTGACACTCATATTGTCGTAAAGAATATTTCCGATATGAAACGGACGATAGATACCCGGCGGTCTCAAAGAGTCCTTTAGTTTGTTTTATTTTGCCGTTATAGCTCAGTTGGTAGAGCACTTGATTCGTAATCAAGCGGTCAACAGTTCGATTCTGTTTAACGGCTTTTTTATTTTTCTATTTTCTGAACTTGTTGTTTAGGAGATAAAAAAGCGGAAGCATTCGCTCTTTGCGAAGAC
>JAHLFV010000009.1 GCA_018883625.1 Candidatus Treponema excrementipullorum | reverse complement strand
CGATGATGGTTCTGCCATTTCTGCCACAGAATTGGATAATACACTTACTCTTGCTCGACGCTATATGGAAAGTGGTGATTTTGATAGAGCCCTTGATTTGGTAGAATCTATTTTAATAAGAGATGCCGATGAAAAGGACGCTCTAGCCCTGATGGATGAAATCATTAATAGAAAAAATCAAAGTGCTGAGGGGGGCGGTTCTGGAACTGGCACCAATATCAATGTTACCGGCTTAAGTCCGGAAGAATTAGCTGCTTTACAGTCTTCTATAGACATGGCAAATCAAAACAATGCGGCAATCAACGAACTTTTGAGAAAACAAAATAGTTCAAGTTCTGCAGAAGCTTTGGGTGCACAATTGGCAGCTGCGGAAAAACAGCGTCAGGAGGACATCGCTAAAGAAAAAGCCGCTGCAGAGGCTGCAGAAAAACAGAGACAGGAAGAAGTTGCCCGACAAAAGGCGGAAGCAGAGAAAAAAGCTGCAGAAGAAAAGGCTAGGGCAGAGCGAGATGCGGCCTTAAAACAGCAAATGGCTAAGGTTGAAGATAAAATATCTTTGGGGAAGGCAGCAGTAGGTAGTGGTGAGTATGACACAGCCATTAAACATTTTGATGAAGCCAGAGATATATTACCGGAAGAACAAAAGGCTTTTTCCGCACAGCAAATGTCTACTGCAGCAGAATCTTTGATTACCGCTTCCGAATCTGCTACATCTCAAGATGCCAAGAAAAAGACAGCAGATGCTGCGTATGATTTTGCAACAACTGCTTTGCAATACGATCCGAAAGATGCTGGTTCCCATTATGTATACGGTAAAAACGCTGTAGAGAAAGGGGACAAAAATACGGCCCTTAACGAGTTTACCCAAGCAGTACAGGGAGATAGTAGCAATTTCCTGTATTATTATGAGTTGGGAAAAGTTCAATACTCTTTGGGAAAATATAGTGAAGCTCGAGCTACTTTTGAAACTTGCGGAAAACTTAACGGTCAGTTTGATAAAGCTCAGTATAATTTAGGTATGACTTTGATTAAGCTCGGTAGAAGTGATGAAGCAATAGCGGCTTTCAGAAAAGCTTATGCTATTAATCCTATGTATGATAAAGCTTATTTGTATGAAGCACGCTTATTGGATGAAAAAAAGGATTACACAGGAGCCATTGCTGCTTATCAGAAAGTGTTACAGATAGACTCTTCCAATGTAGAAGCTGCTCGGGAATTGGGAAATGTATACTATAAACAGGGAAAATATGCAGAGGCAGAACAGCAATTTAAAAAGGCTATAGCCTTAGGTTCGACAGATGTTCTGACAAACTACAACTTGTCCACTGTGTTGTATGCGCAAGGAAAAATAAGTGATGCTGTTCCTTATGCGGCTAAAGCATATAATGGGGCAAAAACTAATGTATCCTATGTGTATAACTATGCTCTGATTTTAGACGAGTCGGGAAAAACTACAGATGCAATTCCAATTTATCAAGAGGCTTTGCAGTTAAATCCAAATCACGTCAGTTCTTTGATAAATATGGGTAATATATTCTTAGAGTCAGGAGATACAGCTACCGGAAAAACATTGTTGACAAAAGCTGTTTCTATAGAGCCGGATAATTTCGAGGCAAATAATAATTTGGGAAAGGCTCATTTACAGGATGGAAATTTTCCAGAAGCAATCACCTATTTCCAGAAGGCTTTAAAACTGGACTCAAAAAACAACGAAGTACGGGTAAATTTAGCCTCTGCTTATGCCAATTCTCAGGATTACGAAAGTGCCAAGGCTATGTATTCGGAAGTTGTAAAAGCCGATAACAAGAACTGGGACGCTTATGTCGAACTTGCAAAGGTATGTATAGCTTTAGGACAAAATTCCGAAGCTGAAAAATGGCTTGTGTATTTACAGGAAACAAATCCCAGTTATAAATCTGCAGAGGTCAGTACCTTGTTGTCCGGTATTTAATTAACTTTAACATGAAAAGTAAAACCGCAACCGTTGGGCTTTTGACTCGCGATTGCGGTTTTTTATTGTATACGATCGTATTCTGTCTAGTACAAGCTACCTTTCTAAAATCGCAGTTCAATACCTAGGATCGGTAAGGCCTGTATGGGATGAAGTTTAGGAATATAACTGTATGTTGCGTCAAATCCTACAAGAATCGATACATTTTCCCAAACTCTCACAGATAAACTTGTCCCTGCAAGTGCACTGAAATACAAACTATCGAATGTAACAGAATAAAGATCGTTGGGATATGAAAACTTCATGTTATTAATGCTTGAGATTCCCATACCTAAATGTATGTCCAGCATCAATCTGTTCTTTACAAGGGGATAACGATATACAAGAGAGAGATGTGCCTGAGTCAAAAATGAATCCAACGTGTATGAATCATCTGTGTTTTTGATAGGTACTGTTTTTCTCAAATAATGAAATTTGCCGGCAAGAGAAAGTCCCCAATATCCTGAAGTGGTTTTGAAGGGAATAAAGGTTAATTTAAAATCGCCTCCGTACCAATTCATTCCGCTACCCAAAAAGTTTTTTGTCATATCATTATAGAGAAACACTGTGGGAGCATATCCTAAAGAAAGATATAACTCATACCATTTTATATAGCGTACCTCCAATGGCACAGCACTTGTGAATTCTCCGGGATTTTCAGCTGTTATGAACCATTCTCCCAAATCGAATGCATCAGGAGCAAAAGTAATCCTTGCACTTCGTTCATTCTTTTCAACTTCAGTTTCAATGGGATAAATTCTTCTTCTGTCTTTCAACAAGTAAAACTGGGTGGTATCTATAAGGTTATCTCCGGAAACTTTTATTGTTGAATCATACGCTTCATCCAAATATATAACAGAAACACTTGAAGATTCTATGTGAGGTATTCTGGCTGTAAGTACTTCAATTTCCTGCATTTCCGAAGTAAATGCTTTTTTATTGAGTAGGTTATAAGAACTGACTGAATATCGGTATTTACGAGGTTCTCCGTTCGATTTTGCTGTTAAAACCACCACAATTTCATTTGTCAAAGTTTTATAGATTCCGTCTCCTAGGTATTCAGGTATTGGTTTGTCTCCGTAAAGTTCTTTATGTTTATAAATGGCATTTGTTACCGGTAGCCAGGTTCCTTCATCACTAAAATATTCTAAAGATACTTCATACCATTTTACATAAGAGCCTGCTTGCCAGTTAATGGTTTGAAAAATTATAGTGTCATTTCCGTCTTGAACTGTAAAATAATTTTTATTTCCGTTTTCATCGCTTTGAGATGTTACAATATCTGTTACAGAAAGAGCCTGCTCAGTGAGAGGTTCACTTTCCTGTGCCGACAGTAAGAAAGGAAAAAGATATGATAAGAGTACAAAAACACAAATCGATATTCTTTTTAATCGGGAATAAACAGATGGGAATATATTAGTAGTTTCCATACAAATCCCCCAAATCGTTAACTTCAAAATTATGAGGTGTGAGTCTGACCTCAAATTCCGATAAAGCAGGCTTACCTGTTCTGAGCGGAACAGCCGTTTTGTAGTTTTCTCTGTCCTGGGGAATATACTGTCTTCCTGCAACAGAGCATGTAAATTTTCCCTCTCCGAGTTCCACCAAGTCAATAGTGTAGGTGGTATCCGTAATAATCTCGTTCAAAATGGTCTTCCCAGTGTCTTCATTTACGACAGTGACGGAATATGCTTCAGCCTCAGGTACAGATGTCCATTCTAAGGTTACTAATGTTGTGTCCATTAAGTATGATTCATCGAATACTGATTTCCGTTGTGGACTAACAATGTCTGATTGCTCCAATGGCTCCAATGGCAACACAGTAAAAGTTCCAAAGTCTTCAGCACTGATATCTAAATTATTCGGTGTGATGGCTGTAACATTCCATGCGTAGTCCCCCGGTGTTAACGGAGGCAATTGTGTTGAAAGACCTTTATATACGACACTCTGCTGAGGAATATTATAAGTACCTTGATATGTCGTTGGTAATCTTTCTCCATAGGGTTCTCTTACAACCATTATCTGATACTCTTTAATAGGTGAGTTTGAGGAAAATTGTAATGTACCGGGATTCAAGTAAGCTTCAACTCCATTCAGTTCAACGTTATTTTTATAATTTTCCAGTTGCACGGGATAAATTTTCACCAATTCAAAAGTATTTTCTGCAAGTATTGAAGTGAAACGGGTTGAAGCAGCTGTTTCATCTATAAACGCTTGAATGGTCCAATGATAAGTTCCCGGGATCATGGAATCTGTATTTATTTTCAAAGAAGTATCCGTTATAAAACGTTCCTCAACGTTGATAGAATTATCATTTACGCTGTAAAGGAAGACATTGTAGTAGTGTGCACCTTCCAAAGGTTCCCATGCCAACTCCAATTCTTCACCTGGTTTCAATATCACGCTGGAACCATTAACAGCTTTTGTGACTACGGGAGCCGGTAGTTGAGGTAAGACTTCAAAAGAACGAACCGGAGTGGTTAACTCAGTGCTTTCGCCTTTACCTGACACCAATCTCCAGTACCAAGTTCCGCTAGCTAATTCCAGTCCGGTAAGGCTCAACATGGAAGGCGATAATTCCTGTTCATAGGTTATGGTACTAAAATCAGCTCTATCTGAAATCTGGACAAGGAAAGGCTGTTGAACATTATTTTTCCATGTAAATTTAATATCTCTCAAACGCGTATCTGATATTTTATACCCTTCCGGTGGGAACATCTGATTAAACAATACCTCTTTATCCATTGCCAAAAAAGATTTCAAATCAGACTTTGGTGATGTATTTCCCTCTGCATCCACCTGAACTAACTGCCAATACCATTTTCCCAATGTAGGTAAAGTTACCGACAAATAGTTATTACGGGTTGTTTCAGTAATGAGAGAGTTCTTCATGTCAGGACTGGAACTGATTTGGACGGTGTAGTGATCCGCTTCCTTTTCCGATTTCCAAGAAAGAACCACTTCATTTGTCTCTGAGTCAGTACTTGCTCGGGCATTAACGAAAGCTCCTTCACTGGGGAAAAGTGTTTGAGGTGCTGTCAGTTGTGGTTGTTGAACAACTTCAAAACTTCCTGTTTCTGTGGGAGCGTAATAACCCATGGAATTGATCGTATAGTAAGGTGTTATACGCCAATACCACTTACCCGCTGTCAAATTGGTAACCAAACTTGATAAATTCTGACTTGTCTGAGATATAACAGGATTCCTCATCTCTGGATTATTGGCTACTTCAAACAAATAGGTGGAAACATAGTCGTTTCCTGTCCAAAAGAAACGTATGGTAGGCGGTTTTGATCTGTAATAAAAAGTGTCTCCTTCTGCAGGAACAGTTATTTCCGGTGACTTGGCATATAAAACGGATATTTTACCTGATACAAGAGAGTCTTTATTTATTTCTTGATTTTCAGTTATGTAAAAACGCCAATAATGGGATTCAACATTCAAATTGACTGTTAGTGAGTTCAAGCCATCTAAAATTGTTTGGTTTGTAAGCTCTTCAAAATCACTGTCGAGAGATGTTTCAAAGACTACCTGAGCCCCTGTGGGTATGTTGTGTGTTTTCCAGTTAAAGGTAACAGGTAAGACATCTGTGTCAAAAATCAAATACCTGCTTTGAAGTGAGGGAGTCAAGACCTCTATAGGTGGTGGTACAATTTGTCCCCCATCCTTAACCACAAGGTTACTGCCCTCAGAAAAAGTTTGGCTACCATTGGTGTCATCTAACAATATGACCTGACCGGAAAGAACCTGAAACTGAGTAGGCATATTAGCAACTGCATTGGCAGATAAAACAGATCCCTGCCCGACAGCCACAGTAACATTACCAGTTTTTATTTGTAAATTAGAATTAGCGTCACCACTTTGTGTAGAAGCAGAAACGAAACCGGAAGCAAGATCGACAGTTGCAGCATTCTGTTCATACAAAATCTGTATAATTGTGTTTTCTCCCAATTCTATTTGAGAATCTGCAAAGGTAATGATAGCTTCGGCACCGGAGGAAGTTCTGATAGTATCTCCGTTATAAACATAAGAGTGCTGCTGAAGTCTGTCCCATACCAAATTATCAGAAAGTTTACGCTGACTAGCTTTTTTCTTCCATGTCACAGTAGCGATAGGCTGCTCATTTAGCTTTTCCAAAACAGCGTTAAAATCTTCCCAAAAGAACCACAAACTGACTAGCGTTCCGAAAAAACAAACAAATATAACGAGAAAATCACTGACCCTGAATCTTGTATTTCTTTTCTTCTTCATCAAGATTTACCTTTGCATAATCCGGAACAGGAATACCTAACAATTCTCGGACTTCGGCCATTGTTTTTGGACCGTCAGGACCAGCACCCGGAATATCTGTTACCCGGGGCATATTTACTACAGCATACATGGAGACGGGTTTTTCCTTTCCCTTAACGGTAACTGATGGCATTTGTTCAACAAGTACATGATCCTTAATCAAGTTATACGTATTCTCTGTTATCAATATGTCTGTACCTAAAGGTTTATTCAAAGATTCAGTTCTAGAAGCAAAGTTTACGGCATCACCGATAACTGTGTATTCCATTCGCTGACTAGAACCGATTTGACCTGCAATGACAGAACCTGTATTTATACCGCATCCGATTTTGATAATGGGTTTCTTTACACCACCGCGACCTTTATTAAATTCTAACAGAGCAGATCGCATCATTAATGCTGCCCGAACACAGTTAAGAGCGTCCTGAGCAGGAGAACCATCAGATATGGGAGCTCCCCAAACTGCCATAACTGCATCACCAATAAACTTATCAACAACACCATGGGTGACATTAACACAATCAACCATACGAGTCATGTAGTCATTAAGAAATTCAACAACTTCATAAGGTTCTAACTTTTCGGATATAGCTGTAAAAGAACGTATATCGGAGAAAAATATAGTAACTTCTTTTGTTTCTCCTCCCAAAGTCAACTCACCTCGGGCTGCTTTTTCTGCGATTTCTTTATTGATAAATCGACCGAAAGTATCCTTTAATCGCTCTCTTTCAGCCAGTCCTTTACCCATAGAAACAAACCGCTCGGTCAGCAAACCTATTTCGTCATGACTTCTAGGGACCAAATCAACTTCAAAGTGGCCTTGCTCGATTTGATCAGAGGCATCCGCTAAATCTTTGACCGGACTGCTAATCGTTTTTGAGAAGAACCAAATAAAAAGTATGGCTACAAATAAAACAGCTGCCATGAGGTATATATTTCGCCGCAAAGTATCGTATACTGGTTTCAATACAGATGCTTTGGGAACCGTTGTGATAACACCACAGTCTCCTATGGACAACTTACTGTAAGCGGCATAATATTCTACCCCGTTTTCATCTGTGTAAATAGTCTGACGATTGGTGTCATCATTGGCTCTCATTTCCTGAACAATAGGTAGATTGCCGAAATTTGCTCCTACTTTTACCAACTCAAAGTCGTTGTGGACCAAGAGATCTTCGTTATGATTTACTATAAAGGAATTATTGACAGAGCCTGTGCTGAAAATCTCTGTGAGAGATTCTGCGGAGAAAAGGATAATGGCCGCTTGTTCCAAGCCACTTTCCCGCCAAGGGTACAGCATCGCTAAAATCGGAAGTTCAAAAATCGGTGCGGCAGAGAGTACAAAAACTTCCCCTTTGACGGCTCGTTCCATATACTCTTTGTTTTGTTGTTCAAAGGTACCGATCAAATCCTGATCAATATCGTTGGATAAAAGGAATCTATCACTAACAAGAAATCTGTCATCCTTTTTTGTTACACCATTGTACAGTATAATAGACATTATATTTTGGTTTCGCTCAAAGAAAAAGGATGAAGCTTGTCGGGATAGTGCAGAAGTGTTTCCAATACTGTCCAGCATATCAAGTAACAGAAACGTATTAGATTGAATACTGGACAACTCATACTCGGCACTGGCAGCAGATCTCATATTCAGCGTATGATTATTATCTTCTGCTGTAATTTGAGTATCCTGTCCGACAAAATAAGAAACGATAAAGGTAACTAAACCTAAAGATATCAAGACCAAAGCAGTAATGATCAAAACTAACTTCAATCCTATTGAAAAACGTACTTTATCCACTGTTATCCTCTACTGTGCTGTTTCTAAAAAACATACCACATAACGAAAAACTTTTCCTATGCTAATTATTATAACGAGTATGTTTTTGATTGTCAAAGAAAAATATACTCATTGTATGTATACAACACGTGGGCAGACAAAGTTTTTGACTTTTTATTTATATTTTTAGAAATTTTCATCGGTAAGAGGAACGGAAGTGGCAACTACAAGTACACGTAAAAAAACGCCCTGCTAACTTC
>JAHLFV010000125.1 GCA_018883625.1 Candidatus Treponema excrementipullorum | reverse complement strand
GTATTCCGTTGCCATAACTTTCCAAATCGTCGTTGAGTCCGCGTATTTATCTCATCTTTATTTAAATTTCTTTGAATCAATGTATTCAAATCTTCAAAATACTTTTTATTTTGGGAAAGAGGTATTTTATTTTTTATAAAACAGCATTTTCCCAATCCATGTTTCTCTAAAACAGCTATCACCGACTGCTGAGGCGCTTTAACAAGTACTATACAATTTTCAACGGAAAACACGGAAGTAAAATCCAAAAGGCACAAGGCTGTGGCAAAAACACCGATATCAGGTTCTATAATGGCAATGCCGTTTTGGGGATATCTTTGCGCCACTGCTATGGCTTCATATCCCAGTCCCACACCGAAGAAAACGGGCATTTTGTCAAATGCACTTTCATCTACATGGCAACTATTTTCATTCTTGTTTTCCGTTGTATTATCACAAGATTGGGCAAAGCGCTCTCCCTCTCGGGTAGGATCATACTTTGAATGAATATATATTCCTTCATCTCCGATTTTTGCTATTCCTGTGGGAAATCCTGACTTTGAAGAAAAAATCTGCCATTCTTGAGACATTCCCTCCGATGAATTTCCGGAGACTTCTCGAGAAGTATCCCATGGAACAATAATTTTTTCATCTTTCAGAGCCAGAGCTTTCCATTTGACGGAAGAGACCTCATCGGAAGAACTTTTACTTATAAGGGGAAAATTCTCTGTAAAGGGCTTCAATAATAGCAAAGAATTTTCCAACTCATCTTTTATTAAAGTGTACAGCTGGGGAAAACGGCCTTGCAATAACCGAAGATTGTTATTCAAGATAGAATTCAATTTTCATGTTCTCCGTTATAGGGGTTCCTGCTGGAGGATTTTGCTGAACCACATATCCGTCACCGACAATAGAAATTTCCCAATCTGTTTTTTGAAACAAAGATACAATTGTCCGTTTAGATGCCCCCGTATAGTCAGGCAAAACGTCTGTAAATTCAGGAAGATTTTCACCGGGAACAGCGATTACACCCGAATGGGATAAAGAGGCAGCTCCTTCACGGGTCATTCCCATGTGGTCAATAATAACATCAGCAGCTTCCCTTACTACGGGGGCAACAATTCTTCCGGAATAAGTTTCTCCCTTAGCCTTTGTTATTACAATATACAAAATAATTTCCGGGTTTTCTGTAGGAAACACTGCCACACAGTTAGATAAAAAGTCTGTCTCGCTATAGCCCCCGGTTGTACTGTCTATCATTTGAGCCGTTCCGGTTTTTACACCAACAGATATATCTCCCAAAGCAGCCCGATAACCGGTTCCCACTTGGGCGGTAGATTTCATGCACTGTAAAAGATAATTTGCAGTAACAGGAGAGAATACCGGTTCTTTATATTCTGGTATGTGCGTAAACACTTCATTATTGTCTTTATCCGTTATTCGGGAAATAACGGATAATTTTACGGGAACACCGCCGTTTGTCAGGGCTGTTGTTGCCTGTACCATTTGCAGAGCAGACACACTGATTTCCTGTCCAATGGCAATAGTGGGCTTTGATCGTCCTGACCACAATCGGTCTGTAGTAGAACGAACCAGTCCGGCAGTTTCGCTGGGTAATTCAATACCAGTTTTTTCACCGAACCCCAAAGCCCGAATTTTTGACAAAAAGTATTCAGAATTGACTTTGGCACTTATTTGAGCCAAAGCGTCATTACAGGAATACTGCAAGGCCTGTTCAGCGGTAATGGCACCATGGTGATCCAAGCAGGTAATGGTCACTCTCTCTCCGTTTGAAGTTTTTACATCGTACTTACCGTCACAGACAAAAATTTCATCAGGAGAAATAAGCCCTGCATCATAAACTGACGCCACGGAAAAAATCTTAAAAACAGATCCAGGCTCATAGGCATAGGTTGCAGGCCTGTCTTGCCTTTGTTCCACAGAGGAATCTGTATATTCGTTCAAATTGACCGAGGGCAAACTGACATAGGATAAAATTTCTCCGGTTTTGGCATCGGCAGCCAATAACATCATACTTTCTGCCTGAGTATCTGCCATGGCTTTATGGGCTATTTTTTCCAGTTTGTATTGAAGATCGGCATCAATGGTAAGATATACATTTTGTCCCGGTCTGGAAGTTTCGGCAGTAGCACCATATTTCGGTTCCAATTCTGCTTGCATAGAGTACTCTACACCGGCCAGACCGTCTCCCGAATCCCCCATAAAACCGATAAGTTGGGCTGCCAAATCATTCTCTGGATAAATCCGTCCGGGAATTTTATCAAACCGAACACCGGTCAAGTCGTTTTTCTTTATAATATTCTGCAATGTGTCATAACTTGTTATATCCAATCTCTTCTTCAAGTAAAAGACCCGAGTAGCTTCCGTAATTTTCTGAAAAATCTCTTCCTCATCTATTTCCAAAACAGGAGCAAATAACTGCGCCATAAGCCGAGGGTTTTTAACGGCAGAAGGCGTCACCGATAGATGGTAAAAATTGGTGGAAATGGCCAAAGGTTTTCCGTTTCTGTCTAAAATTTCCCCTCGAGTAAACTGAGCCATGGGATTGGGATTATCAGTCACAGGCTCAAAAGCCAACACTCCATACAGATAAATAATATAGATGCTTACAAGTACCAACAAAGTAGCAAAAAAAGCAAAAATTTTTTTGGATATCATAGTATTCATTTAGCTACAACCCTTCCGATAATGTTGTCTACAAAAATAAAACCGTAATCCCGAGAATCTACGGATACCTCGTAATTATCTCCTACAGCCAAAATCATGTCCTCGGGAACAGTTTTGTTGTGCTTTAATCTTTGGTACTGAGTTTCCGTCAGCGGTATTTTTCTGCCATTGACAGATAGACTATAGCCTAAATCTGTATAAAAATCTATAGAATCACCTTGACAACCTACACACCGTTTAATTACAAGCTTATTATTATGAAAATAGGCAACAATATCTCCTACCTTCGGAGTATTCCATTGTAAAAGTAAATCTTCTCCAAAAGGACGGACTAATCCGTATGTTATTTTATTGATTATAACATGACCTTTATCATGTATTGCCGGCTCCATAGATGTACCGGAAACTCTCATAAAATCAAAAAAAAATAATTTGAGCACTATACCACATATAATTCCAAAGAAAAACAGCAAAATAAGAGAATTCTTTTTTTTATCATCCATTGCGGTTTATTCTAATATGCTGTTTAAATTATGTCGATAGTAAGCCTATGGAAGTATACACCTATTTGGATAATCGAAAAACAACTTTTAGACCTCAGGCTCGCTTGTTAAAAAAACGATCCTATAAAGCTCATAAAGTTAATAAAACGAGTTTCTCACAAGAACATATTTTTTCTACATACAATATATACGAGGTTCACCAAAAGACAAAGCAACTGGCAGAAAGCTTCGGTGCATATTTCGACATTCTGTTTCAAAAGCTCACTTGGTATTTCAGACACAGATTTTTTAGCGTACTGTTTTATACGGGGATAATGACTTGTGCGGTTATTTTTTCTTGGAGTTTAATATCTCTAAAAGCATATTATTCAGGTTTGGGTTCCAATGTGGAATTGGAATACTTGTCTCCGCAAGAGATAGAAGTTTTAGACAAAGTTATGAATGATTTTGCCTTACTTCAAACAGACAAAGTGGATGCTGCAGGAAATCTTTTGGTTGACGGACAGGCCTTGACCATAGCTGACATCAACCTTTCCCAACCTGTCACCTATTCCGAATACACCATAAAAAATGGCGATACTATTTCCGGTATTTCTCAAAAGTTCGGTTTGACCAATATTTCTACCCTTATTGCAGTGAACGATATCGGAAACGTTCGTCAAATTCGGGCCGGACAAAAACTTAAAATACCGTCAACGGACGGATTGATTCACACTGTTAAGCAGGGAGACTCTATAGAAAGTCTGTCTGTCCGGTACGGCACTCCCGTGGAAAATATTTTGGATGTTAACAATTTGGATTCTGTAACTTTGAAAGAAGGTCAACAGCTTTTTATACCAGGTGCCCGCCTATCTGTAACAGACTTAAAAAAAGCTATGGGAGAATTATTTATCCTTCCTCTCTCAGGCAGATATAGAATATCATCATCTTTCGGTAACAGACAAGATCCGTTTACCGGCGTGGCATCTTTTCACACAGGTGTGGATTTGGCAATAGCTCAGGGTACACCTATAAAAGCAGCCATGAGCGGTAAAGTTGCCGCAGTTGGATATACAAACGTATACGGTAACTACGTTATCATAGACCATGAAAACGGATATCAAACACTGTACGCCCACATGTATAAACCTTCTCCCCTTTCTAAAGGTACCCGGGTTGCTCAAGGTACACAAATCGGTATGGTAGGTAGCACAGGATACTCTACCGGCCCCCACCTGCACTTTACTGTTTACAAAAACGGTAAACTTATAGATCCCATGACTGTATTGAAATAGTTTGGAGGTTATATGGAAGCCGTAACAGTATGTAGTGGTTGCGGAAAAACTGTATCTAAAGATTATTTCTACTGTCCTTGGTGCGGAATATCCTTAACAAAAGGATATTCCCTCACTGACTTTGATGAAGTTTTTTCAAAACTGGAAAAACTTCAACGTTGTGAAAAAATAAAATACATCGAAAAACTAAAAGCAGAATTGTCTCAGATTGAAAAAGATTTAGACGATTTTACTTTTACCTTGGAGTGTAAAGATGAATAAGAAAGTTGCGGTACTATTTTTCTTGCTAACCATGGCACTGACAGCGCAAGCTGAAATTACTTTTTCTGCCCCGGAACTGGCTTCTGACCATAATTTACTGTTTGGTATTACCCAACATAATCCCGGAAAAACATCCTATAACACGTTGTTTATGTCTAACATAGAAACCACAGAAGAAAAACCCTTGCAGCTTACCAGTTATCCCGAAAAGATGGATATTTTGAACAAGGGAGAAATTCTGAGAGTAAAAAATCGTTACGGCATTACCGAATACAATATAGAAAAAGGTACATATCTTGCCAGTTACAGTAATTCACAAAATCCCATTCCCGTGGACGCTGTCTACAGTCCGGCAGAAAGTGTTAGTCCTGACGGTAAATGGATTTGTACCATAGAAAAAACCGGACCCGCCAGAGGTAGCGTTGTATTAAAAAATATAGAAGGCTTTCTTTCTGTAACCTTAGTGGAAGAAGTTCAGCTGAGTTATACTACAGTTCCTGTATCTTGGTCACCAGACAGTAAGTTTTTAATTTACCAAAAAGACGGTGATTTGTATTTTACAGAACCGGAAACAGCCTTCAAAACCAGCCAAATTCCGGAAAAATTAAGAAAAATCGGCATTGGTTCCATAAACAATATCTCTTGGGCGTCTTCCCAGAATTTAGTGTATATTGCCGACGACTTAGTGTACAGCATTCCCATCTATGAGATGTATTTGCGGGCGTTGTACTCCGATTTTGTAGGTGTAGGTAAAATCATCGGACGGTTACCCCATAATTTTTCAAAATACGATAATTTCAGTGTCAGTCCCGATTGTTCCTCCATGGTGTTGATTAACAATCAACGAACTATAAGTTATTTGGAACTGCCGGGTAAAGCCACCTTTGTTACCCAGCGATATGTGGGAACTCAAATAGCTTCCGCCGGTTCAACTCAAAGTTGTACTGTATTTTGGGATAGCAAAAATACCCCTGTTATCTGGTTCCAGTATTACAACACTTTCAAGTACTCCAGTGAAGCGTTTAAACTTGCTGAATCAACATTACCTACAGGAAGAGCCGTAATACCGGTTGCATTGTCTTTGCCGGAGGCTGTATCCTTTCCTCTGTTATCACCGGATGGAACACAGTTACTGTTTAAAAACACTTCCAATCTGTATGTCTACGACATAACCCCTTGGAAGCAAAGTGCTGTTTTGGCTTGTAAAGATGTTGTCTCCTATGTTTGGGGAAATAATCACATATTCTTAGGCAATCCCGAGGCAGTTATACGGTGGGATTATACAAAAGTAAGCCAGAACAGTGCCGATGTTCTTTTTCCCTCCTCTGCCGGAGAATACCGTTGGAACAGTGAAACAGGCAATCCTGTTATTAAAAACAGTTGGGGTATTTTTGAATATGACTCTGCTCAGACTTCTTGGATAGCATCTGATATTTCCCAGTTACCGGAGCCTAGTATTGTAAACAGCAAGTACAGGGTATATTTGGATACAAGTCCCTACAGCAACTACACTAATGCTATTTACATACGAACTTTGGAAGGTTTGGCAAAAACAGAGGCATTCTATATTTCTCAACAAGAAAAGGTGTCAACAAAGCCCCAGGTTGCTTTGGCGCTGGACGCTTTAGATAACGCCGACGGATTGGCCTATATTATGCAGGTTTTGGAGCAATACCAAATAGACGGAACATTTTTCATTAACGGGGAATTTATCCGTCGATATCCGGTAGAAACATTGCGAATTGCCCAATCCAGCCAAGAATGTGCATCCATGTTTTACATTTCAACTGACTTGGTATCTATCCAAGACTTTATCATAGACGAAAGTTTTATCAGAAGAGGCTTGGCCCGAAACGAGGATGATTTTTACTCTTTAACCCAGCGAGAACTTTCCGTCTTGTGGCATACACCTTATTATTCTTACAATAACCAAATTGTAGAAGCAGGCAATCAAGCCGGATATACATTTGTTCACAAAGCCATCGATACAAAAGACACAGAAACCTTCGATATGCTTCACGCCCCAGCTTCTCAGTATATTTATACAGACAATGTTATAGAGAACATAATAAATGCTCTCAGTCCCGGAGCTGTGATCCCTATTGCGGTAGGAATTAACGGTGAACGAGTTGATTACTTATACCAAAAACTGGAACTGCTGGTAATTGCCATTCAGGAAGCAGGATATGATATTGTGCCGGTCAGTCAACTCTTAAAAGCACAAAAGTAATTAATTCTTGCTGTTTTGGGGAAGATATTACCCCTTTTGGACATAAAGATACATAAAAGTGAGTCTTTTTGACTCACTTTTTTTGTTTTTACCTTTTTAGTAGGATTTTTTTATCTAAAAGAGGTGATTATGTGCCCTTAAAAACCATATTTTTACCCGTTTTATTCCTTTTTTTGTGTGATTTTTTACAGCAATCAGATAACATTAACTATTTTTAAAGTTATATAAAATCTTAATTTTCTATATTACAATAAAATAAAATAAAACGTATATTTTATAAAAAAGTTGGCACGGTACTTGCTTATATAAAGTGTAAGCTTTCTTACAAAGCTATAAAATATATTGGAGGTTTTAATATGAATTCTTTAGCTTTTTATAATCCACGTTTCACATCAGACTTGTTCGACGTAATCGACAGAAATTTTGCCAATTTGATGCCTTCAGAAAATGAACGACATACATTTACCCCCCGTGTAGATATTCGGGAAACACCTAACGCCTATATCTTGGATATGGATTTGCCCGGATTCACAGAAAAAGATGTTGAACTTAGTCTGAAAGACAAAGTGTTGTCTATCTCTTCAAAAAAAGAGGAGAAGAAAGAAGAAAAGCAGGAAGGTGAATGGTTGATTCGCGAAAGAAAAATCTGTTCTTTCTCACGAAAGTTCACTTTACCCCAGGACATCGATGCCGAAAAGGTAACCGCAGAATTCAAAAACGGCGTTTTAACCGTAGATATTCCCCGCAGACCGGAACCTGAAAGCAAACAGATTTCCATCAAGGTAAACTAAACAAGTAAATCTTGCCTATAAAGGCTGTCCAAGGAGTTTTCCCCTAACGGACAGCCTTTTTTATTTTATGCTTTTCTGCCGTAAGTACATATCCGTTAAAACAAGCCAGGTCATAGCTTCTACCACCGGCACAATTCTGGGACACAGACACACATCGTGACGACCTTCTATTTCCAAATCTGTATCCTCAAAACCGTTTTCGTTGTATGCCACAGTTTTTTGTTTCTTGTAAATACTGGGAACAGGCTTTACGGCGATTCTGAAAACAATATCATTCCCTGTAGAAATACCGGCTAAAATACCACCGGCATTGTTTGTCTTAAAATCTGCCTGATTTTCTCTGACATACATTTCGTCATTGGCAGTACTACCTGTTTTGTCCGCAAAGTCAAAGCCCAAACCAAACTCAATACCTTTAACAGCTCCAATGGACAAAAGTGCCTGAGCCAATACAGCATCCAGTTTATCAAAAACGGGCTCTCCTAAACCTGCCGGAACACCGGAGACACAACACTCCACTACTCCGCCGGCACTGTCCCCATCCTGCCGTAACCGCTGCACTTCACGTTCCATCAATGCTGCAGCCTCCAAGTCCGCAGCCCGAAGAGAGTTTTTTTCTATTACGGAAAAATCTACGGAATTACCACTTATCCCTGCAGCACGCTTTGTATATGCAACCACCGATATATCATTCCCTAAGAAATGCTTCAGTACACTTTGAGCTACAGCTCCCGCTGCTACCCGGGCTGCAGTCTCTCTGCCGGAAGCTCGGCCGCCGCCCCGGTAATCCCGTACACCGTACTTTTGTTGATACGTAAAATCACCGTGACCGGGACGAAAAACATATTGTAAATTCCCGTAATCTTTTGAGTTTTGAGAAGTATTTCTTATTACAAGAGCTATGGGCGTTCCTGTAGACTTATCTTCAAATACACCGCTGAGAATTTCCACTGTATCCGGTTCGGAACGGGCAGTAACAGCAACATTTAAAACACCATCTTGAATACCGGGGCGGCGGCGATTTAGGGCTGCCTGTATATTATCCCGTAAAATAGGTACACCGGCAGGACATCCGTCTATTACCACTCCCAAGGCAGCACCATGACTTTCTCCAAACGTAGTAATTTTAAATAAGGCACCAAAAGAATTACCGGCCATAGCCTACCTCCACATAAAAACTCCCGTGAATAATACCATAGCTTTAAGGAATGAACAACACCGCAAAAATGTACTCTACACAATTATTACATATAAACATTTGTTATATAAAAGTTTTTACAGTAACAGAAATCCCTTCCTGTTGTTGTTAAAGTATAATATATCTTAAATCACCAATACAAAGGGGGATACAATGTTTTCTGATACTACAGGGGATATGGTTATTACAAACACACAAATAATGGAAGCTGCCGAAAAAGGGGCTAACGATCGGGCTTTACATATTGCAGAAAATCTTCTTCGGGAATGTGTACCGTTTGAATTCATAGCAAAATGTACAGAACTCCCTTTGGCAGTGGTTAAAGCTTTAAATCAACAACTGCAACGGGACTATCAATTTAACACTGATTTTGTTCCTTTTTCAGGGGTTTGCGTATCTTAATTCCGGTTTGAATTTTTTCTATTTTATCCTTTAATGTCTTTGAAGGATTGGAACCATACACGAATAGAGAAGCATTATCAAAATCCAAAAGGGTTTGGATAGTCTTCTCTATTTCTTTTTTTGAAATACTCCGAATTAAAGACAATATTTCTTCCGTACTTTTTTGAGAAAATCCGAAACTGTAATTTCTGAAAAGCCGTTTGACTCGGTATTCCATGTCTTCTGATGAAATAATTTCTTCACCACAAATATGTTCACAGGCGGCATTTTGTTCTTCTTCGGAAAAACTGTCCTGTTTTAATTTCTCCAATTCCCGGTACATGGTTTTAACCACCCCCGCTGTATCTTTTTTTGAAGCGGTGGCGTAAGCACACCAACAGGCGGCATCAGTGTAATAGGTAGGAAAACTGTATACATTGTAACTATATCCGCCTTCTTCCCGCAATTTTTGAAACAGTCGGGAACTCATAGTGTCTCCTACCAAAGCATTTACTATAGCCCAAGTATAATAATCCTTTTCAGAAATATGGGGCTCCAAGGGGAACTGCATAAATAATTGCATTTGATTAAAAGGCGCATCCTGAAACCGCAACCCGGACGTCCACTGGGGTGCAAGGCCATGTATGCTAGACCAATCCGCACTACTACGGTTTGGTAAAGTTTCCAGCACACTTTCAAGACACTCCTTCTCAAAACAGCCCGCTACACACACTACGGTAGCACCGTTTTTGATATAGTCGGTATACCATGAATATAAATCTTCCCGGCTCAAACCTTCAACATCTTCCACAGTACCTGCAATAGGCACTGATACAGGATGGTTCGGCCACACCGCAGCACTGGCAGCATCTAAAGCCACCTCTTCGGAATCTTCCAAAGAAGCAATAATTTCGTTTTTTATTACACTGCGCTCCCGCTCAACCTCTTTACTGTCAAAAAGAGAAGAAGAAGTCATATCCGTAATGATTTTGACTGCATCAGTTACGTAATCAGCGGGAACCACACAGTGAATGCAGAGATTCTCCCTATCGGTATACGCATTGATATAACCGCCAATTCTGTCAAAGGAAGCTGCAATGTCAAAAGCGGAACGGGTACTTGTTCCCTTAAAAAGCATGTGCTCTACAAAGTGACTGATTCCCCGCATGTTTTCAGGCTCAAAGCGGGAGCCTGTACGAAACCAAAAGCCGACTGCGGCTGTTTTCACACCCGCAACCGGCTCTGTTATAAGAGTCACATTGTTGGATAAAATCTGTGTCTGTACAGACATCCTACTGTTTTTTACTCCTCAATAGCATCGATGTAAGAAAGATTCAAACGTCCCATTTTGTCTACCTCAATCAGTTTAACGGGAATCTGCTGACCTTCTTTCAATACATCGGTAACCTTTTCAACCCGTTTTCTTGAAAGCTTTGAAATATGGCACAAACCTTCTTTTCCGGGTAAAATCTCCACAAAAGCACCAAAATCCATAATGCGCTTTACAGTTCCCTGATAGATGGTACCTACTTCGGGATCTTCTACAATAGCCTTAATGGCAGCTTTTGCGTCATCGGTAGCTTTGCCGGTTTTACCGTAAATTGTTACGGTACCGTCATCTTCCGTGTTAACGGTAACACCATAAGTGGCAGAAATACCCTTTATTGTTTTACCGCCGGGACCGATAAGGGCTCCGATTTTATCCACATCGATTTTCATAGTTTCGATTTTCGGTGCATATTCACTTACTTTCGGTGCAGGAGCACTGATAGTCTCTTTCATTATGCCCAAAATGTGGAGACGACCGCGTTTTGCCTGTGCTAAGGCTTTTTCCATAATCTCTGTTGTTACACCGGCAATTTTGATGTCCATCTGGAAACCGGTTATACCATCTTCTGTACCGGCTACCTTAAAGTCCATGTCTCCCAAGTGATCTTCTTCACCCAAGATATCGGAAAGGATTGCATACTTTTCGTAGCTGTCTCCTTCTGTAATCAAGCCCATAGCAATACCGGCAACAGGCTTTTTCATGGGAACACCGGCAGCCAACATACACAAGGTACCGCCACAAACGGAAGCCATGGAAGAAGAACCGTTGGATTCCATAATTTCAGATACAACACGAACAGTATAGGGGAATTCATCCCGGGAAGGAACCATGGGTTCCAAAGACCGACGAGCCAAGTTACCGTGACCGATTTCCCGGCGACCGGTACCCATGCGACCGACCTCACCTACAGAATACGGAGGGAAGTTATAGTGCAGGATAAAATGCTCTCTTCTGTCACCATCAATATCGTCGTAAACCTGTTCATCTAAGACTGTACCTAAAGTGGCAACTGCCAAGGACTGAGTTTCACCTCGGGTAAAAATAGCAGATCCATGAGGACGGGGAAGTACATTGATTTCGCAAGTAATAGGACGGATATCTTCGGTACCACGACCGTCAACACGAATACCTCTTTCCAAAATGCTCTTTCTCAGAATGTTGTATTCCATATCTTCAAACAAACCGTTGAAGAGTTTTTTCTGCATTTCGTCTTCCAACTGCTCAGCATATTTTGCGGCTACTTCTTCTTTTACTGCAGCAATGGCATCGTGTCTCAGTTGTTTTCCCTTAACAAAACATGCTTCTTCCATTTTAGGCATAGCCTCTGCCAATATGGCATCCTTGTTTTCCAATACAACAGAAGAAGGACACAGAGGAAGTTTTTCTTTTCCGGCTTTTGCTCTCAATTCGTCCTGCAAATGACACATGGCTGTA
>JAHLFV010000124.1 GCA_018883625.1 Candidatus Treponema excrementipullorum | reverse complement strand
ATATCTGCTAATTCACCCTTTGCTTCTTCCTGTCCGGCTACATCCTTAAAAGTAACAGTCTGATTTCCCTTGTACAAACGAGCCCTACTTTTGCCAAACTGCATTCCCTGAGCAGCCCCCGATGCATTGCGTCGCATAAATAGCATAAAAAGCAAAAACATTAAAAGAACAGGCAAAAACGTATTTAGAAATATTTCCGTAAAACCAGGTCCCCGGTCAACTCCATATACACTTACAGCCTTATTTTCCAAAACTCCTATCAAAGCAGGGTCATCGTAAGGAATGAGAGTCTTAAACGATTCGTTATTGGCTTTATAACGCCCTTCTATAATTGACTGATTTATTATTGTTACCTCAGAAACTTTTCCTTCATTAACCTGACTGACAAAGTCAGAATAAGAAATTTCTTTGAGCATATTCATTTGATTGCCAAATAAATAAAAAACAGCAGTAGCAATTATCATGACAACAAAAAACATAAAGCCAAAATTGGTACTGCATCCTTTCCGAAATCCATCCCCCGGTTTGTCTGTAAAATTTTCTCTGTTATTCATATCGGTTTATTGTATCAAAAAATCCTTAAATGTCATAGGGTAAACTACCCCTACTCTATATATCGTTTCGGAAAGACTATTTCTGCATCTTTATTTATAGGTTAACGGAAGTTTTGATTGTAAGAAGCCAAACATCTTCTCCATCAGTATAGTCACAGGTATCTTTATACATTGAAACATCTAAGTCATCACTATTCGGAGCAAAGACTTGTACGTGATCTTTAAAACAATCAATAATAAAACTTTTATTTCTCCCCTTCAAAGGAATTTCCGAAGCTAAAGATCTTTTTTTGTCTGATTTACATATAATATCCCCCGGTAAAGGACTACGAAAAACACAGGGGAGAGAAACAAAAAAACTATTATCGTCATTTAAAATGTTTTTACTGGTGATGTTTTGTTCCTTGGGACACCTTTCCTCATCAGCATGAACAAATGGCTGAATCGAAATTAAAAAATTTTTAATATAAAAGGCTCCTGGCTCTGTAAACACCATAGAAACATGTTCTAGCTTCTGTTCTGACTCTACAGACAACGTAAGATAATTACCGCGAATTGCCCCATATATTTCTTTAGTAAAAAATAAAACTATATCTTTATAGGATTTTTTTTCAAGATGGACAGTTTCTTCTAACAATGCGTAAGGAAGTCTGTTTTTTAATTGGAATATTTCCAATCCCATGTACAAAAAACGACGACGCAAAGCAGCAGGTAAGGCAAGATAGTCTGATACATCAATACCCCAAACCCCAGTTGACAGTTCTTTCCATTCCAGCATACCTACATGACTTTGTATAAACTCTCGGTCATCTTGTAATTTGTCTGCACCTTTCAGAACAGCCTTTTCCCATCCGGGAAATAAATCAGTGAGGACCGGAATAAGTTGATTTCTACATCTGTTTCTTAAATAAGCACTGTCAAAATTAGTTTTATCCGTACAAAAAGAAATTTTTTCCTGTTCTAAAAATGATTCGATTTCCGGACGGGTAATATTCAACAGAGGACGGTAAAAAATACTTCGTCGTTTTGGTATGCCACCATTGGTATTTCCCTGTAAAAAATTAAGCAAAAGAGTTTCGATCTGATCATTTTGATTGTGAGCTAAGCAAAAAAAATCAGCTTGAATTTCTTCAGCAACCCTTTCAAAAGCTTGATACCGTAAAAACCGTGCAGCTTCTTCCACACCCCGGCCTCTTTCATCGGCACAGGCCTTAACCATCCCCTTTTCTAAAGTGATCACTGTACATTTTACTCGGGAAAGTTTCTCGGTGTATTTTACTACAAAATCAACATCATGTAGACTTTCTTTCGGTGATCTTATGTTGTGATTTACCGTAACCACCACAAAATCTGCCCCGTTTTTAGGAAAATATTTTTCTCTGAGTAAATAAGATCCTCGCAACAGAGCCATAGAATCGGCCCCTCCAGAAATACCGAAACAAATAACATGTTCAGAAGAAAAAAATTCGGAACAGGGAATACCGACTGAAACAAAACCGGCTTCCAACTTATCTAAAAAATTCAAACAGTAACTCTGATTTTTAAATTACATAAATAAAAAAGTCCCCATTAAGGGGACCCTACCAAAAACACTAGCGTTTGGGAGCTGAAACACTGGCAACCAAAATGTCACCAGAAGTTAAAATAGAAATTCCCTCACCCAAGTTCAAGTCTTTAATATAAAACTTCTGTCCGATAGCCAAGTTGGAAACATCTGCCACGATTCTAGGAGGCAAATCTTTAGGTAAACACTGAATGGTTATCTGAGACTGATGTGCAGTCAAACGCCCACCTTCGCGAACACCTACAGGATTTCCACCCAACTGAATCTTCAAAGTTCTTCTCAAAACCTTGTCAGAATCAACAGCATGAAAATCTGCATGAAGATTTTTATCGGTTTTAATGTCGTATTCTGTATCTTTAATAAAAACAAGATTATCTTTTCCATCTACCTTTAAGTTAATAAGAGTAGTGGGTGTTGAATTCTTCCATACTTTTGTAAATTCTGCTTCATCAACAACTAATGGAAAGGATTCGCCTTTTGAATTATACATAACAGCGGGAAGACGTCCATCTTCACGAAGTTTTTTTGCTACACGTTTACCTGTTTCTGAGCGGGTAACAGCGTTTACAACTAACTGATCCATCTGAGGAACTCCTTATCAACTAATCACACAGTAACAGCCGAGCACACTGTTCCATGTATAAATAACTGGGACGGTAGGATTCGAACCTACGGAATACCGGCACCAAAAGCCGGGGGCTTACCACTTGCCGACGTCCCAAAATATCCAATCCGCTCACTCCTCGGAGGCAACGACCTCGTCAATGTGACCGGCATTGTATTCTTTCAAAATCACATCCTGCAATTCATTTCTGAAATCAGGACTAATAGGATGGGCTACATCCATATATGCACCATCAGCCGTTTTTCTGCTAGGCATTGCGATAAACAAGCCTGACTTACCATCAATTATCTTGATGTTATGCACCACAAAACAATCGTCAAAGGTTACAGTAGCATAAGCCTTTAACTTACCATCCACAGAAAGCTTTCTTATCCTTACTTCCGTTATTTTCACAACCCCATCCTCCTTGAGCCGAAATAACTAACTGTATAAATCTACGAAGAGGGAAAAGAATAACACCTCTTCCATTTATCACTAAGGGTAAGAAAGGCAGAATCTGCCTTCCGTTTGGAATCAAAAACCCCAAACACGGAAGAACCGGAGCCAGACATCTGCACGTAAGCGGCACCTGAAACAACCAAATCTTCCAAAGCTTTCTGAATCAACGGATACCGTTGAATCAAAGGATCGGAAAAACTGTTTAGAAACTTCCAACAATCAAGGGGACTTCTGTACATATTCTCCAAATCCTCTATCAATGGACCTTTCCAACTCCACTGAGGACTATACCAGTCATCAACAAGACGGTAAGCTTCAGCAGTAGAACTGTGAACATCCGGACTGACTAAAACAAAAAACAAGTCGTTCCTAGGAGCGATAGAACAAACTCTCTCGCCCCGCCCTTCAACCAGAGCAGCAAAGGGATGCCCACAACGTTGTTGATCCACAAAGAAAAATACATCGCTTCCAACCGAACCGGCAATTTCATGCAGATTCGAAACTGTAAGCTCTGTACAAAATATCTTATCTAACGCACAAATCAGTGCAGCGGCATCAGAAGAACCACCACCTAATCCCGCTCCGTGAGGTATTCTCTTCTCCAACAGCACCTTCACGGATGATTTAACACCTGTCTTACAGACAAAAGCCTGATAAGCGGATGTCAGAGTATTTTTCTCCGGCAAATCTATATCCCTGCAGGAAACAGAACAACCGGTTTCTTTCCCATCCGAAACCTCAATGTGTAAAACATCATAAAGGGGTACAGACTGGAAAATACTCTCTATGTTATGAAAACCATCTGAACGAGGCGGTAACACACGAAGACCTATATTGATTTTCGCCGGAGCCAACACACGCACATCGCATAACATAAGTAGTGTTATTATACCGAAAAACTGTCTTTTGTCAAATACTTTTACCAGTTAATTTTTATTTTTACATATCTTTTTTTTTATTATGACTAGTTGACATATTATTATCCCCCTATATAATGAAAAACATAACAAGTTATTTGGAGTATACAATGGTCACGGAAATCCAAGAACGGGATGTTTATTTGTTGGATGATGCAGGGTTTGATGATTCCTACGATGACGATTTTTTTGAAGAAGATTATGACGAGGAAGAGTCTGACTATGATGAAGATGAATTGAATGATTTTGAGGAAGACGAATTTCTTGATGATGATTTTGACAAAGAGGACTATAATTTAGATGACGACGGGGAATCCTACTACGATGAAGAGTATCCCGACGATGATTTTGATGACTATAACTGATAGAATGTAAATAAAAAGGCTGTCCTTTAGAGTGTGTGAAGTACACCGACTTTAAGGACAGCCCTTTTATTTTTAAACAGGAAATTTTCCGGTTTACCGTAGTTTTTCACCCTTAAACCATAATTTTTCCAAATCGTAAAAATTGCGGGCGTCTTCTGACATTAAGTGCACAACCACAGTCCCGATATCAATTAAATTCCAGTCATCTCCGTCAGGGGTCTTTTTGTTTGTGATATGAATTTGCATATCATTTTCTTTAACATAATCTTTAACGATTTTATACAATCCCTTCCAATGAACAGAACTGTTCACCGTAACAATAACAAAAAAATCCGTCCAACTGTTTAACTGGGAAACATCCAAAACAACGACATCTTTTCCCTTACCGTCTTCCATAAGCTGAGCTATTTCCAAAGCCTTTTCTTTGTCTGTTTTCATTTTTTCCTCTCAATTTTAGTCCTATGTTTGTACATTATCTAACATAGCGACCGTCAAAATCTTTACCGAGTATTATGGTAAAATCCACATTTGTATCTACTTCATAACCGGCACTGTCCGGTAGCACTTCATCGGTGATAATATTGTCGCACTGTATAAAGTCGCCAAGGGTTTTAGCTACCTCCTCATTACCGATATGATTGATTATCACTGTTTTCTCGTAATCATTTCTGTCTGCATTCACTGAACTCAAGACATCAAACCCAAATCCCTGCAACAAAATAGATGTATTCCGTGCCAGTCCTTGGGTCGTGGTTCCGTTTTGTACTTCCAACACGTAAATCCGATCGTACATGGTTTCTGTAGCTGCAGACAGGGAGTTGATCGTTTGTTTAACCGTATCCTTTATCAAATCACCGTCATAATAGGGAAACAGTAATTTTTTTCCGTCAACATCTCGCACAGAACCGGTTACATTCCGCTGTGCCATTCTCTCAGAATCTACCAAAGCCACATTTGATAACAAGTATTTTAAATCTTTGGAAGAAACATTAGCCTGAATTAAGTTTTCATAGGGACGGAAATTCCGGTCTTCAAAAATAACAGCACTGTTTTTTGACAAAGCTGCAAAAAAGGCTATCAGTACACTTTGGTATCTGTCTTGAAT
>JAHLFV010000123.1 GCA_018883625.1 Candidatus Treponema excrementipullorum | reverse complement strand
GGCAGAACAACCCGTTCAAATATTGCAAAAGTACAATAAGTAAGTAGGGCAATATTTGCACTTGTCTTAAAGATCTCTCAGACCTTCGGTCTGTAGACCTTCGGGCAGAACAACCCGTACGTGTTGACGGGTAAAATTCTGTGGGCAGAACAACCCGTTCAAATATTGCAAAAGTACAATAAGTAAGTAGGGCAATATTTGCACTTGTCTTAAAGATCTCTCAGACCTTCGGTCTGTAGGCCTTCGGTCTGTAGACCTTCGGTCTGACGCTCGCTATCAGCTCGGTCGGGATGACCGGACTGCTTATAAAACCGGCGATTGTAGCCGAGAGCCAAAACTTTATTTATGTAAAATAATCAGAAAATTACAGGGATTTTTTCCCCGTAATATTACAGAGCACTATAACGTTGCAGAACAATGCAACAATGCAGAGCACTGTAACAAATCTTTTTTTGAAAGCCATGCAGCTTCTGCCGCAGCGTCGGCTATTTCTTCCATAGTGACAATGCCTTGAGCTGCTTTTTCTGCCAAAGTTTCATTCTTTTTCCAAGCTGTCAAAATACCTCGGGAAGAATTTACAGTACCACCGGCTTTGTCCAACAGGGTGGCTGATATGCGGGCGACACCGCCCTGAGCACCGTAACCGGGGATAAGAAAATATATATCAGGATAGGTATCTCGCAGGTATCGGGCGTCGGATTCTTCGGTACAGCCTACAACTGCTCCCACGGGAGAACATCCGGAATATACAGACTTGAATTCTTGGGCAATGCGATTAAGCTGTTTGCCTACTCTGTCTAAAACGCATTCATCGGGACTCTCTGCTATATCGGCATGGAGACGAAGTTTTTCTATATCTGTCATACCTGGATTTGATGTTCTCAACAGTACGAACATGCCTTTACTTCCGTTCTCCGGTTTTGCATAGTGAACAAAGGGCTCCAAAGTGTCAAATCCCATATAAGGATTCAAAGTGATGATGTCTGCTTCAAAGTCTCCAGTAAAATGGGCCCGGGCATAGGCCTTTGCCGTATCGGCTATATCTCCCCGTTTAATGTCTGCTATGACGGGTAGTCCGGCTTTTTTTACTGCCTTTAAAGTTTCGGCGTATACTTTCAGTCCCGGTAAGCCCATGGCTTCGTAGTATGCAATCTGAACTTTGCAACAGGCAGCCATGCCAGGCCCGTCTGCCGAAGAGGCAATTCTTTGAATAATAGCTTGATTGTAAGCCCATACTGCTTCTGAGGGGGAGGAATATGATTCCAACAGATTTTTGGGAAGATAAGATGGATCTGTATCCAATCCTACACAAAGAGGTCCGTTTTTTATACCGGATTCCTGTAAAAGTGCCATTGCGTGTGTTTTCATGATGCAAGTATATAGTAAAAACTTTGCTATGGAAAGGGTTTTACGTAAGGCTGTTAATGAGGCAATGAAGTTTTCTTTTTTTAATCGGTTGATTAAATACCCCTTATTAAGATATTCTTTTGATATGAAAATTTGGATTAAGTATCTTATAGGAATTGTTTTAGGAATTCTTGCTGCAATTTTGCTTCCCTTTGACGGCGATTTTTCAAAAAATTTATTGAATTTCTTTTACGAATTTGCTATTCGTTTTGGACGGTACACGATTTTACCGGTCATTGTATTTGGGGTTTCAACGGCGGTATTTAAACTGCGTGTTTCAAAAAAAGTATTACCTGTAGGGGTTTTACTGGTAGTGGTGCTGTTGGTCACTACGGCAGCTCTTACCCTTTTAGGTTTAATTTCGACTTTGATTATCCAGTTACCGCGAATACCTATCCCTACAGGAACAGAATCTGATATTCCCGGTATCAGTCTTTCTCAGTTACTGTTTCGTTTGTTGCCCTTTTCCAGTTTTGATTCCTTATTGGAAGACGCTTTTTTGTTGCCGGCATTCCTGTTTGCCAGCTTGGCCGGTGCCGGTTGTGCCACGGATATCAACGATTCAAAACACGCGGTAAATGTTTTGGAGTCTTTTTCCAAAGTGGCTTATAACGTCATGAGTTTTTTTGTGGACACCCTTTCTATCGGTATGATGGCAATTACCTGTTATTGGTTTATAGATGCTCGTGCCGTCTTGCTGGAAGGTAGTTTTACTCCTTTAATAATAATGTTGACTGCCAATTTGGTGCTTGTGCTGTTTGTTATCTATCCTGTAGCTATTCACTTTTTGTGTCGGGGGGCTCACCCATTTAAGATCCTTTATGCGTCAGTATGTCCTATTACAACTGCCTTTTTTTCCGGTGACACAAATGTGACTCTGCCTGTTGCCCTCAAACATGGTCGTGAAAGTTTGGGAATAAACCGGTATGTAAGTGACGTTATCTATCCTGTGTTTTCCGTTTTTGCCAGAGGAGGAACAGCTCTTGTAACTACAATTTGTTTTGTGGTGATTTTACGATCTTATTCAAGTTTGTCGATTTCATTTACGGATGTTATGTGGATAGCCAGTGTTGCCTTTGGATTGTCCTTTTTGTTGGGAGAGATACCTATGGGAGGCACTTTCATGGTGTTGACAATTATGTGTGTCATGTACGGTCGAGGCTTTGAAGCCGGTTATTTATTGTTAAAGCCTATGGCTACTTTGATGGGGGCTTTTTCCGCTGCCATTGATGCGGGAACTATGATGTTCGGCTCATATTTTGTGGCACAAAAAATGAAGGCTGTGGAAAACTACGAATTGAAAAACTTTATCTAAACGTCCTGATGGGTAGATTTTGAGGGTTTGACAGTCCGTTCGTGTTGTAATCATTGAGGGGCAGAATAGAAAGTACGACAATGATAAGTAGAATTCTATGGGTAGAACAACCCGTACGTCCTGATGGGTAGATTTTGAGGGTTCGACAGTCCGTTCGTGTTGATAGGCGAATTTTGGGGTTCGACAACCCGTTCGTGTTGACGAGAAGAATTCTGAGGGTAGAACAACACGTTCAAATATTGCAGGGTGTAAAAGTGGGTAGAGCAATATTTGGGACGCTAATTTGTCGTGTCGTTAATCATCGATGGGCGTATCAATAAGCAGAACGATGATTTCAAATATTGCAGAGTATGAAGAGTAGGTAAAGCAATATTTGAGATTGTCGAGACACCCTACCTAAAGGTCCCTCGGCTGTGCCTCGGGAGGACAAGTGAGTTCTAGGGCATTTAAAACACCACGGGAGACGGAATTATGAATAAGCCCTAGGGCGTCTGTAAATATCTAGGGAGTCAGAACCATAAACGAGCCCTAGGGCATTTGCAGAACATCCCGGGAGACGGAATTATGAACGAGCCCTAGGGCATTTGCAGAACATCCCGGGGTTTGGAACCGTTGGCGGGCCCTACAATACCCCGTTGCTCCATTTCTTCCACCAAGCGGGCTGCTCGGTTGTAGCCGATTTTTAGTCTCCGTTGAATGTAAGAGGCAGAGGCTTTCCCTGCTTGTAACACAATTTCCAATGCTTGGTCATAAAGAGGGTCCTCACCGTCTCCGAAGAGGGATGGTCCCATTTCAAATTCTTCCTCTTCCACAAATATTTCGTCATCAATGTATTCCGGTTCACCATACTGTTTTACATATTCCACTACATTTTCCACTTCTGTGTCTGAAACAAAGGTTCCCTGAATACGGATGGGGAAGGGATCTGTGGCAGAGGCATACAACATATCCCCCTTACCTAAAAGTTTTTCTGCTCCTACCTGATCGATAATGATGCGACTATCTGTTTTAGAGGCTACCATAAAAGCGATACGGGAAGGAATATTCGCTTTAATAAGACCGGTAATAACGTCGATAGAGGGTCTTTGGGTTGCCAATACAAGGTGAATTCCTACTGCACGGCTCATGGCAGCTAAACGGGCAACGGTAGATTCCAATTCCTTACCGGTGGTGGCCATTAAGTCTGCAAATTCGTCAATAATTACAACGATGTAAGGCAGTTTTTCAGTGGCAATTTTTCGTTCTACGATTCGTTTGTTGTAGCTGGTAATTTCCCTTACACCCATACCGTCTAACAAGGCATACCGCCTTTCCATTTCGCAGATACAGTACTGCAACGCTTGGAAAGCTTTTTTGGGCTCCGTAATAACAGGCGTCAACAGATGAGGAATGTCGTTGTAGAGTTTTAGTTCAACGATTTTTGGGTCAATCAAAATCATGCGGACTTCTTGGGGAGAACGTTTGTACAAAATCGATAAAATCATGGTGTTGACACAAACGGACTTTCCTGAACCGGTAGAACCGGCAATTAACAGGTGAGGAGTTTTTGCCAAGTCAAAAATTCGGGCTTCGCCTGTAATGTCTTTGCCTAAAATTACGGGAATGGCATATTTTTTATAAGCGGGTGTGTCTGTTTCGATAATTTCTTTAAAACTGACAATTGCCCGTTCTTTGTTAGGCACTTCTATACCTACAGCGTGTTTTCCGGGAATGGGAGCCACAATACGGACGCTGGAGGCCGCCAAACGCAGGGCAATATTATCTTGCAGTGCCACGATTTTACTTAGTTTAACGCCGGGTGCCGGTAAAATTTCAAACATGGTAATAACAGGACCCTTTTTAATACCTGTTACCTCTGCCTGAATTTTAAATTCGTTGAGGGTATTTTTTAAATCTTGAGCCGCCGTAATGGTATCGTCATCGATCAACCAGTATTCTCCGCCGGCATAAGAGTTTAAAAGACCTTCTGTTGGAATTTTATAAATTCCTCTTGGTGTGTGGGGCACAGCTCTTTCTACGTAAGTATTTTGATTTTCTTGGTGTGTGGGAGGAATTTGTGCCTTTGAGTTTTCTCTGGCTTCTTCAGTGTTATTGTTACCGATATTGCCATCGACTTTATAGCTTTCGTCTTCTTCTGTTTCATCGTCGGTGATGTCGATATCGCTTAGATTGATGTCTGCAAAATCGTCGGTATCGGGGTTTTCATCTTCGATGAATCCTTCATCATCTTCATCAACGAGAGAATCCACATCCTCTTCTAGTTCCGTCAAGGCTAAGAATCTTTCGTAGGCTTCTTCCTCAAAGTTTTCCTCGTCTTGAGAGTCATGGTTGTCCGTCTCTTCTATTTCGGGAAAATCAAAATCCGTGTTGTACCGTAATTCCTCATGTCCATAGGGATTTTGCTCTTCCATATCACAGGTAGAGGTCTCTGCTTTGATTCCATCAGGAGACGTGTCTTCAAATTCTTGATAGTCTGCTATTTCTTGTGATTCTTCCGTAGTATTCTTTGTTTCAGGTAATCGGGTAGTAAGAGAATAATCGGGGATAGGCGCAAAATCTACAACGGGTTTTGTCTCCGGTACCGGTTGTTCTTCCAAAGCGGCAGACTCCTCCATGGCTTTTTCTTCTTCTATACGTTCCTGTCTGATTTTTTCCTGCTGACGGATAAATTCCTTTTGTTGTTCCTCTTGAATATGAGACATGTAGTCTTCAGAAAAAATATTTTCTTCTGGGATAGGAGCGTTGTGAAAAAAATCTGCTTCAAAAAAGTCATTTTGCAGAGGTTCGGTGGGAACCGATTCTTGGTTTTCTGAAGCTACTCCTTCAAGGTCATTGCGAGGGACGTTTTTAAGATCCGTATCAGAATCGTTTAGAAGGTTTTCTCCAGTATCGTCTTGGGAATTTTTTTCTGGGGCTTTTGCAGAGTCGGAGTGAGAAGATGGATAATCGGTTAAAACCAAAGATATGGGTTCTGTCTTGATAGCTGTCTCCTGTTCCGATACTTCCTGTAGCTGATTTATGCTTTCACCTTCGTTTTTTGGCTCTTCTGCCGGAGCAGCTTCTACAGGACTTGCAAAATCATTTTGGGAACTGCTTGGGGGAGTTGCTAAAGATGCTTCCAAGGAAGTTTCGTCAAGAAGGTCTTGAACATGAGCTTCGTCTTCCTGAACAGTTGTTTCGGATAGTTGTGGCGGAATAATTTCGCTTTCTTTTTCTAAAACTGTATTTTCAAAAAAATGGGTAGTATCAGGTATAGTCTTCTCTAAATTTTCTAAAGAGGGGATATTCGCAGAGTCTGGGGATTCCTGCGTTTCATCTTGTACTTCGGCTATTTTTTTAGCATCGGTTTCAGGAATTTCTTTATCGGCTACTTTGATAATTGTCTGTAAAGTTTCTTCCTGCTGATTTTCTGTAGCGTTTTGGCCTTCACTCTTTTGAGGGGCGAATTCCACTAAGGGGAGTATTTTTCTTTCCGGCTTCGATACTGGATGGGGTAGAGACAGATGTTTTTTTGTAGGGCTTTTTTTCGGTGTCGTATTTTTTGATAAAAACAGCGGTTGAATTTTTCGCCATACAAAAATTGCCAACGTGTATTCAAAGATCAAAAGGAGTAAAGCTATGGCACAGATAAGAACGATGAGAAAAAAACTTGCCAAAAGGTTTGTGCCGTTGGTAGCAACATACATACAGAACTTTTCTGTCAGCACTATGGTAAAAAATGGGATGAAGGAAATAAAAAAGATAAATCCTGTTGTATCTGTCCATTTAAAGGTGAAACATGAAATTCCGGCTATAAAAAGATATATAGGAATTAAAAAACTTGAAAATCTGTATGCTCCAAAAATAAGGTTACCTACGGTGTTAAGAAAGGACTGGGAAGCTGAATTTCGAGGAAAAATCTGCATCATCAGCGATACACAAAACAGCGCTGCTATGATCAGAAGGCTGATACCAACCAGAGGAATACATATATGTGATTTTTTCATGAAAAAATAATCTCCTACCTATGGAGATTATCGGATATTTAAGAAGGTGAGTTAAGAAAGTAGAAATAAAAAGCCCGTCCACTTTTAGGGTGACGGGCTTTTAAAATCAGTGTTTATTTATCAGCAGGTTTATCTGCAGCACCGGCTTCCACGTACTTTTTCAGCTGGAATGCGGCAACTTTGGGATTGGTAATGACAGAAGGTCCTGCAATACAACCACCCTGACAAGCCATAACTTCGATAAGATTAGGTGTTTCTTCTGTATATGGCAGAGTACCGGCATTGATTTTACCGTAGTTTGCCAACTGTTTCATACCTTCTTTGCTCAAACCATTGATTACAGCTGCTCTCAGTTTTTCCGGATGCTTTAAGCGGACACGGACAGCCTCTGCTACACCGCCACTAACAGCAAAGTTTCTGCCGGAAACGGTGGGGATGATAGTGCCGGGTAACGGCTCTACCTTTGCCACATCTATGCCTTTTGCAATAAAAAGGGCACCTACATCTTCAATGGAAAGAACATAATCTACAAAGTCATCGTCCATACCTTCTCTGCGTTTTGCCAAGCAGGGCCCAATAAAGACGGTAATACAGTCTGGATCTGCCTTTCTGGCAATTTCCGCAGTATAGTGCATGGGAGTTTTTGTTTCGGAGATACAAGGTTCCAATTCGGGAACATGCCGTCGGACAGCCCGAACATAAGCAGGACAGCAGGATGTGGTCATCATTTTGTGACCTTCTTCCATTCGTTCTTCAAATTCTTTTGCTTCATTGTCTGAAGTAATATCGGCTCCAATGGCTACTTCCCAAGTTTTTGCAAAACCTGCTTCTTTCAAAGCACCTTCTAGCTGACCGGGAGCAGCTCTGAACTGGGCAGCAATAGCCGGGGCGTACATAGCCACAACTTTTTTGCCGTTCATAATGTGTTTGATAACATCTACCAGCTGGCTCTTATCCATCATAGCACCGAAGGGACACTCCCTCATACAATTACCGCAGAAAATACACTTGTGATAATCTATCTGTTCTTTTCCGTTTTCGTCTTTTGTAATAGCTCCTACCGGACATGCCTCTTCGCAGGGAACAGGAATTTTAATAATTGCATGGTAGGGGCAGTTTTGCATACACAAACCGCAGTTGACACAAGCTTCTTCGTCAATGTGGGCTCTGCCGTTTTTGATTTCAATGGCATGTTTACCGCAGTTCATCATACAGGGGCGAGCCAAACATGCCTGACAGGCGTTTGTTACCATGTAATGACTTTTAACACAGGCGTTACAGGCTTCATGAAGAACTGTCAACATAGGCCACGTGGGAGTTTCTCTGTCCAAGGCTTCTTGGGCAAATTCACCTAGACGTTTTTCGTCATCGTAGTCTTCTACACTGTGTCCTAAACGAGCCATAACACGCATACGCAGAATTTCTCTGTCATGGTACACACAGCAACGGACAGGTTCTTTGTCTAGAGGGGCCAACTCTTTGGGAATTGTTCGAACTTCTTCAACAAGTTTGCCTTCCAACTGCAACTTTGCAATTTTTACAAGAATTTCTCTTTTTAATTGAACCGCATTATTATTTAGATTAAGCATCTTTACCTCTACTTGTGGGATATTTCTTTACAGATTTATATTCCTGCAATTTGGTGGATTTTTTCCAAAACCACCGGTATTGTAGCTTCTGGAACAGTTTCGCCGTTGATCTGAACAAAGGGAGCTTTACCACATGAAGCGTTTTTGCATACTTCAAAGCAAGTTATACCTTCTACTTCTACCTTATCTTTCAGTTCCGGAGGTAACTCTTCTTCCAACAGCATAAGCTCTGAAGCTCCCATAACAAAGCATGCGGTTCCGGTACAAATGGACACCTTGATTTTTTCCATAAAAAACTCCTGTTTTTACTAAAAATATTGAATGTTGACCTCTTTCAAGTATTTATCTTGAAGGAGTGAGGCAATTTTTTTGACAACGTTTCTGCGAATCTCCAACTCCACCGGCATATTAGGGTCTTGATGGGCTTCATTGATCTTTGTGCCTACAACAAACCATATCCTATCACAATTTAAGAAAAGTTCCACCATCTTTGTGGCAGCATTTGTTTTTAATCCAACCAGATTGGCATCGTTTTCCAAAATTTCTGAGACAGCACCCATGGTAATGA
>JAHLFV010000122.1 GCA_018883625.1 Candidatus Treponema excrementipullorum | reverse complement strand
GAAAATCCTTTGAAAACGGTTTTAAAATCAGCCCTGACTTTTCTTACGTGTTTGAATATCAAAACAATGATACCGTGGTGTATATCATTCCGGAAAAACAACTTGATCCGGGACATTATGCGGTAAAGATGGAAGATATAAGTGATGTTTACGGCAATGTACTTCATGACTTTTACAGCAATTTTATAGTAAAACGGGATCTGCAACCGATTACCTTTGATTTGTTGCAAAACGGTACAAAAAAATTAGTAGAAAACGAAGTTGTTTCTTTGTCAAAAAAAGATTCTCTTGTTATAAATTTTAATAAAGCCGTTAAACTTGAAAATCTGAGTTCTCACATAGAGTTCCAACCTTGCATCAATGAAAATAATTTTTCATATGCTGAAAGCTACAGTGAAACAGGTAACAAAATAGAAATTACCCCTAACCTTAAAACAAAAAAAACTGCAACAATACGGTTTTCTGAAGAAATTCCTTGGGGAAATTTTAATCAAAGGGAAAATTGTTTTGAATCTGGAAGGGATGACAACGTAGTCGCAAAGGACGGTGATAAAGATGCAGTCTGTATATGGCAGTTGAAAGTAAAGGCAGGCATTGAAGATTTTACCGGAAATCAAACTACCAAAGATATGGTGTACTATATTTGTTTTAATCAAGAATCTGAAAAACCTCCGTTTTTTTTAGGAGGGGCAATTACAGGGAAAGCGGGAGAATTTGATTGTTTGACTTTTTCCCCTTATCACCAGTTTTCTACCATAAGTTTTGATCCTGCAGTTTTTCCAACGTCTATGGGCAATAACATAAAAGAGTGCTTTTTGAATTTATTTTTTGCCGTAAACAAAGAGGCTTCCACCATTGATTTCTATAGTCTTATAAAATCTGTATATGTAGATTCCACTGATTCCTGTTGTCATTTATACATAAAAAACGTATCTCACATTGACTCGGGAGAATCGGCATCTTGTGCTTATTTGGAATATATAAAACCGGAAGAAGATATCAGTGATTTGCATATAGTTAATGTTGTTTTCGGGTTAGAAATAGAAAATAAAAATAAATCAGGGCTGATGTTTTTTGAGATTCTTTCATCTATACAGGATGATTTGGGAAATAACTTGAATACAGATTATGTCTGTAAGGTGAATAAACAATGATAAAAAGTATTGTTAAATTTTCCGTATTTCATCCACTTTCTATCCTATCTTTGATTTTGGGACTTTGTCTGTTGGGTATTTTTTCACTATTAACTTTGAAAGCTGATTTTTTACCGGAAATTAACAGAGGAGAACTGTTAGTTATTACGGAATATGCAGGTCTTGGGGTAAAAGATATGGAAAAACTGGTGACCACTCCCTTAGAAGAAGGTCTTGCATCCTTGGAAGGTATGAAAAAAACTTCATCCGTAACTCGGGACGGCCTTTCTGCTATTACAATACAGCTTCATTGGGGGCAGGATGTAGACTTGGCTTTAATAAAATGCAGAGAAATCATAGATACCTTATATACAAGCTTGCCGTGGCAATGTAAAAAGCCTATGGTTTCTGTTCAAAGTGGCATCAATGAAGCCATGGGAGTAGCTGTTGTTCCTAAACGGGGGTCTGTTAACAATCGGTATTTTATAGAAAAAGAAGTAAAAACAAGATATCAGCGTCTTGAAAACAGCGGTAACGTGTTCGTTTTTGGAGGCTTAAAAGACGAAGTCCACATTATGGTTGATTACAATCAACTGGAATCCCAAAAGTTTAGCTTAAATTATATTGCTTCAGTATTGGAAAAGGAAAATTTTCAATATCCGGCCGGAACAATTGATTGCGGTGAAAAGGAGTTTCTGGTTAAAACTACTGGTGTATTCACATCTTTGGAAGAGGTGGAGTCTTGTCCTCTCCTATACAATGACAGTCCTATTTTACTTTCCCATATAGCTCAGGTTCAGTGGGGTAGCCAAGACCAGCAAAGTTTTTTTACATATAATGGCCGGGAAGGATTTTATATCGGTATACAGAAAAAACAGGGTGGAAATCCTCTCAGCCTTTCTCGGGAAGTAATAAGAGAAACAGAAAAGCTAAAGTTAAATTATGGTGCTGACTACGAGTTTATTCCAGTATACGATTTGTCCTCTGAAATTAAAAAATCATTGGCATCTGTGATTTTATCTGCGCTTACAGGAGCTGTGATAACAGGTATTGTAATTTTTTATTTTCTTAAATCCCATAGATTAGCTTTACTGCTTTCCGGTTTGATTCCGTTGTGTTTCTTAATGGTTCTGTTCATTTTGACACTACTGGGAAAAACTCTCAATATCATGTCGTTATCGGGGGTAGCCGTAGGTGTGGGGATGGTAGTGGATGCCGGTGCCGTTATTTTGGAAAACCTAAGTAAAAAAAATAATTTTCTGCCAAGGACAAAGTTTCAGGAACATATTGTAAAAAGCGTTATGGAAGTTTCTGTTTCCAATTTGGGTGGAACTGTTACCACAATCGTGGTTTTTTTACCTATGTTTTTTATTCCCGGTTTACTGGGAGAACTTTTTAGCGACTTGGCCATAGGGGTCATATCATCGGTTTTCTTTTCTTGGTTTCTATCCCTTACATATATTCCGGCCATGTATTATTTACTTTTTGGATCACAGGAGAGATGTAATTATAACAAAAATAATTTATCAAAGAAATTCTCCAAAGAAATTATACCTGTGAATACCGGTTTTTCGAAAAAAACTATGGAAGTATGGGAATCATATTATGAAAAACTTCTTTGGAAATTTTTTCAAAATAAAAAATATCGGAACACTCTTATATTGGTAACATTGATAATTTGTGTAATATCCCTGTGGTTATCTACTTTTTCCTTACTGCCGGAACTAAAAGGTGAATATACAGAATTTTATATACGACTACCTTCGGGAAGTTCCATGGAATACATGAAAGAAGTTGCTACAATTGCAGAAAAACTGCTCTCTGACTTGGATGAGGTTGAAGTTTTATGGTGTAAAGGAGGTTTTGAAAAAGATAATTTACACGAACTGGCTCAAATAGATTTCGGAAAAGAAATTATTCAGGTAACTGTAAAAACAAAAACATGGCAAAATCTTTCCCGAGAAAAAATTTATCATGTTTTAGGTAACACAAATACGGAAATTATTTTTCCAAAGAATAAGGATATTTTGTCCTCCGTATTGAATATTCCTCCCGTTTCTTACCTTGTACAAAATAAAAAGGGTGATTTTACAGAAAAATCAGGGTTTTCCGAGACTGAGGATTTAAAATCTTCCGGATTGGAGGAAGATTTTCGGTTGTTCGATTCTTTGAATCCCGAAATTCTAAATGGATGGAAAATTTTACCCCAAGAATATGCCAAAGAAATAATTTTTACTCCCAATCGCCTCTGTGCTTCCCGTTTCGGTTTTTCTGCCGATGCGGTAACAAATCACATTCAAGCTTTATTGAACGGAGTATACACAAGTCCTTATTACAGTCGAGGTAGAGAAATACCTATGGTGGTCAGACTGCCATCCGGGAAGAATACTCAAATAAAAGATTTGGAGCGGATGTCTCTTTTTAACTCTCAGGGAAGATTTCCCCTAGGAACATTGGGAGATTTTTCCGAAGAGTACAACGAAAAAGTAGTATTTCATTACAACGGTCTGCCCGGAAAAATTTTGTATCCGCCGGACGCAGGAAATACATGTCCGCCGGACATACAAAATACATGTCCGCCGGACATACAGAGTACTTGTCCGCCGGACATACAAAATACTTGTCCGCCGGATACATCTCTCCTCAAATCTATAAAATCAAAATTCCCCGATATAAGCATTACAGATGTACGTAGAGAAGAATTCAAGGAAACTTTTTCTAATGCATTTTTTCTGATTGTGGCTGGGCTTATCTTATTGTATCTCGTCATGGGAGCTCTGTTTGAATCTTTTACAGTCCCTGTTTTGATGTTTATAGCATTACCACCCACCTTGTCGGGCACACTGTTTTTTACGCTGCTGTGGAGGTGTGACTTTAGTGTCAACACGATGATTGCTTTTATTGTATTGTTGGGTATTGTTATAAACAACTCAATTATTCTTTATGAAAATTGCTTAACTTTGAAACAAGACTTTTCAGCTGTCCACGTATTTTCAAAATGTAAGGAAAAATTGCGGGCTATTTTAATTACCAATTTTACTACTGTTTTTGCTCTTCTTCCTTTTACTTTTGATCCTTTGGGTGTGAACAGCCAAAGCTCTGTAGCTATAGGTATAATAGGTGGGGTGCTTTTTTCCCTTCTTTTTGTTCTCTGTATTTTTCCCATTGTGCTGGTGAGACATTTTGAAAGGAGGAAAATACATGAATAGGTGGTATGAAAGTCCCAAGTTGGTCTTTTTTGTCTTTATGATCATATCGTTGATTTTTTTGCTTTCTGCTGGAAACATGGAAGTTGGAAACGGAACAACCGGTGAGTTTCATGTATTCAGTGTTGAATTTGAGTATTTCGGTTTTGACAGTGAAACAATAGAGAGAAGGATAACTATACCTTTTGAAGAAGCTGTTTCACAATTGCCTGATTTGTTTGAAATAAAGTCTTTTTCCGACCAAAATACCAGCCTTTCTACACTGTACTTTTATCCTCAGGCTAATGAAAAACTGCTGTATATACATGTGCGTTCCATAGTTGATGATTTTTACAATACTTTACCCAAAGATATTCAAAAACCTCGAATCTACTCTTCTGCAAACAAAGAGTATCTGATAAATGTTGCCTTTGTCCCCCAAGATGATCCTGAAACCCTGAAATTATATTTAGAACAGGAAGTCAAACCTCTGTTAGAGCGTATTGACGGTGTTTCTCAAGTAAAGATTTTGGGAGGAAAAACAAAAGAAGTACGCGTAGTTTTTGACGGAGATAAAATGTCGGGAGGAAGTATCGATCCGAGAGCCTTGGGGCAGATTTTCCAGCGAGAAAATATTATTTCGGAAGGAAGTACGATTTCCGTACATCAGCAAGATGTACAAGTGCTGTATGATACACGATTAAAAAGTTTGGAGGAAATGAGAAATTTACCTGTGGATACAGGAAAGGGTATACATAAGGTATCAGATTACAGTCAGGTACACTTTGATTTTCAAAATGAAAACGAAATTGTAAGAATAGACGGAAAACAAGCTTTATCTGTTTTGATAAATACAACATATAAAGCTAACAGTATCCGTGTTTCCCAAGCATGCAAAGAGGTACTGGACGGTACAAAACTAGACTATATTGTTTTATACGATAAGGGAAAAGATGTACAGGAAAATATTTTTAAAGTTTTTATCGCCACTTTACAGAGTTTGATAATAATAATTATTTTGGTTTTTCTCTTTTTTTCAAAAATTACCACAATTATGCTTATATTCTTTTTTCTATGGGCAACAATGTTGTGGACTTGGGGAATTATGGCCTTTTGTGGCATAACGATGAATGAAAATACGCTTTCCGGTATAACTATTGCTTTAGGATTGGTAGTTGATGCATTTTTTGTGCTGTTGGACATTATCAACACGCCGGGTATTTCTGTATATGAAAAAGTAAAAAAACTTCACTGGGGTGTTTGGGTTTCATGTTTGACTTCGGTTTTGGTTTTGGTTCCTGTATATTTTTTAGAAGGATTGATTCCCGGTATTAGGGATATCGCCATTACTATTGGTTGTATGATTGTATGCGGAACAGTACTAGCGCTTTATTTTTTTCCGCCTTTTGTCTGTGTACAAATACCGATTCCCACAGGTGAATGCAGACAGCCACGCTTTGCAAAAAATATTGTCGTTAGTATTCTTGGGAAGAAAGAATATTCCGGTATATTTTCAAGCTATTGTTTGAAAAAATTTTTTAAAATCATGAACTTTCTTATCAATCACAGAGGGTGTTGTAAATTGTTTTTTTACGCCATGGCATTGTTACCTTTGTGTTTATATTTTCTTTCCGAAAAAAATTTTTCTGTAACTGAGAAAGATCAATTTGTATCGATAACTGTGGAATATGACGGAAATATGGCAAAAAATACCATCGACAAGGAAATTACCGGTTTCACGGAAGCGTTAAAAAAGATTTCCGGTGTCAAAAATATTTTTACCAAGTCTGTTACAGGGCAGGCTACTATGGATATAGCTTTTGATGAAAAGAAAATTACTTGGGATACTCTTTTAAAGGAGGTTAAAAATAAAAAAAATCTGATAACCAAGGGATATGTGTATGTCCCTGAAAATACAAAGGAAAAGGAGGTTTTCAAAATTACCGGGGCAGTCATAGGGGATGATGTCGCTGTATGTAAAGAATCTGCAAAAAAGCTGCTTACAATAACTTATGAAAATCCAAAAATTCTTCAATCCGTGTTGCATTTCAAAGAAGCAGAAGAATTCTACAAGGTTGAACCGGATAAAATTATATTGTCAAAGAATAATGTTTCTGTGCAAGATGTGGCGGTGCTGTTACGGTGGATATTATACGGACCTGTAGTCGACAAGTGGATAAACCAAAACAGAGAAATGGATATACGTATCGTCAGTAACCGAAAAGGTAATACAACAGGGCAGACTTTGAATACGATTACCATCCCCTTTGCTACCGTAAAACGTGAAGATACCGGACTTCACAAAAGTTTTCCCTTAGCTTCCGTTGCTTCAATCAAAAAAGAAACAGGTTTTGGTGTTTTGTACAGGCAGGATTGTCGCCCCTGTGCATATTTTACCCTTTTTGTTTCTGCTTCCAGTACGGAAAAAGCCATTAAAGAAGTCAATTCACTTTTTGAAAAAACACCCTTGGAAAAAGGGTATATTTTTCAAATTTCAAAGGACTTAGAAAATTATAAAAAAAAGTATACAGTTCTTTGGGCTTCCTTTGTATTAAGCATAATAGGAATTTTTTTACTGTTTCTTGCTCTGATAGAAAATT
>JAHLFV010000121.1 GCA_018883625.1 Candidatus Treponema excrementipullorum | reverse complement strand
GCTGTTAACAAGTTTAAAAAAGCATATATTACCCGTATTTTGGAAGAAACCTCTTGGAATCAGACAGAAACGGGAAAAATTTTAGGAATACAACGGACTTATGTTTCTCGTTTGTTAAACGAATTACATATCCGTAATTAAGGAGTTCTACATGACAAATATACAACCTGTTGAAGAGAAAAAAACTTTTGGGGATAAGTTTAGTCTTTTTTTGACAAAAAATCGTGTTTGGATTTTAGGAATTATCATTACTTTAATTATAGGGGCTGTGGTTTTGGCAGTGGTAAAGGTCGTTTCTACCGAAGCACATCAAAAAGGTTTAACCGAATTGGATTCGATTGTATACAATTTGACTAAAACTGAAGAAGCTTCTTTGCCGGCAGCAAAAACAGAAGCTTTGGAAAAAATCACTGCTTTGGCGGATAAAAACAGTTCCAATATCGTAGGATTGCGGGCACAGATGGCTGCTGCGGATATTTATTTCAGTAATGAAAACTGGTCAGAGGCTCGGGATGCGTGGTTGAAAGCTGCTGCCATTGATGAAAAGGCTTATACTGCTTCTGTTTGTTACTACAACGCAGCTGTTTGTTCAGAGGAATTAAATGATACAGATTCTGCAATTACATATTATGAAAAAGCTCTTGCCGGTGAATATTGTGAATTCGATACTCATATTCTTTTTAGTTTAGGTCGACTTTTGGAGTCAAAGTCAGACTTTGCCGGGGCTGCAGAAAAATATAACGAGTTAAAAAACTCCTATCCCAATGATCCTTGGACAGATTTGGCTCAATCAAGACTCATCGCTTTGCAGTCAGAAAATAAAATTCAGTAAGGTTTACTCTTGTAAAAAGACAGCTGAAAATATATAGTGTTATGGTGGTTGTACTGCGAAAAATACTTTTCTACAGCTGTCTTTTTGTTTTTCCTCTTTTTTCCTGCGGACTTGATACTTTTTATTATCTGAACCATCCTATAAGAACACATTTTATAGACGCTGCTACATCTGCCGGAGACTCATCAGATCCCAGTCTGCAATATTTTGAATTCAGAACAGTAGATACTGCGGGAGATGTTTACCAAGGTACGGCCGTATACTACAAAATATACAATGATCCGCAAAAACTTCAATCTGAACGTATTGCTATTGAGAATTACAACGAAGAATATTCCGATAGGGGTATTAACACACTGCGAAGTTACAACTACAAGTTGTTATCTACAACGGAAATTACTTCTTCCAACTTGGTTACCAAAAACGACGGTGTTACCGATGTAATGATTTATCTCTATGACACTACGGCTCATAAGCCGGAAGTTATTATCGGAGGTACTTCCCGAGGAATACCTGTGCGGGAGAACGACGGCTATTTTACCTTTGACAACAATGATACAAGCGCTGACGGAAAATACAAATGTCCCCAAGAAAACGACAGCGACTACACATATACTGCCGGGGTTACGACAGAAGCCTATTATGTAGCCGCCTTTGCCGTTGCTACGGGAATGAATACTTCTCTGACTCCGATTTACAGTCAGGTAGAATATTTAGGCTCTCTGAAAATAACTCCGAAAAATGCTACAAGCTAGCTTTAGGAATGTAGTATACACTGCCGCAATTGTGACACACGACTTCCAATGGGTCGGGATCCTTTGCCTTGATATCTTCTAATTCTTCTTTGCCTAAGTTTTTGATTGCCTGCGTATATCTTTCTTGAGAACAGGGACAACTAAAAGTAATATCCCGCTCCAACACAGTAGATGGATTAAAGTTTCTGAACAGACCGTAAATTATGTCCTCTCTGTTCCCTTTTTCTGCAAACCATTGACCGTAAGAAGGTGCAGATCCAAAGGCGTGCTCCACTGCCAAAGTTAGATCTTCCTCTGACATATCAGCAAAGGTTGCGGAACGTTTTCCGCCAAAACCGGGCATCTTTTGTATAAACATTCCTCCGGCACCGATCACCCGTCCTTCTTTGTCGAACTGAATACTGGTATTGAAGGCGGTGTTTATTTGCTCAGACTGGGCAAAATACCAAGTTAAATCTTGAGCGATATTTTTATGTTGTATTTCCACTGCACCAATTTGCGGTTCTCGGGCTCCTTCATTGATACGGGTTACGGTTAAAACTCCCGGGCCGAAAAAAGGAGATAAATCCCAACTTTCCAAGGGCTTGTCTATGGGAATGGGATCCTGCAACAAGTAGCCACGAACACCGCCGGCACTATCTGCTTCTACTACAAAACCGGCTGCAGGTCCGTTAGTGTCATATCGGAAAACAAGGCGCCCCATCCCCTTAATTGTTGGAATCATCAAAGCGGCACACAAAGCTCCCTGACCTAAGACAAGGGTTTCTAAAATGCCCAAGTTGTGGTTGGCTCTCATTTGATTTATAAATCTGGTTCCGTTAAAAAAAGCTCCCCGATATCGTCCTTCTGCCATAACAAATATGGACATACCGTCTTTTTCTATAGAATCTAGATGTTGTAAAAGTTCTTTATCTTTAATTTCTGCTTTAATCATAAACTAAATATACTGTTTTTTTTTGTTGACATCAATTATTATTTTTTGTAGACTCTGCCGACTTAGAAAATATTGTAGGGAGTTAGTATTCAGTAAGGAATGACTATGCAGGAAAAATTGTACATAGGAAATTTAAGTTTTAATACTACGGAAAAGTCTTTAGAGGAACTGTTTGGCAGATATGGGACTATACTTTCCGTAAAGATTATTCGAGACAAAATAACAAACCAATCCCGAGGATTCGGATTTGTAGAGTTACAGAATATCTCTGATATCGAGAAACTCCTGTCAGACTTAAGGGGGTATAACTTAGATGGTCGACGGATACGGGTAAAAATTGCTGAAAATACTGTCGATACGGAGTAAACTGCCGAGAAGCTTATACATTTTCTCGTAATATACGACAGGGATTCCCGCAAGCCTAATTCCTCAAAATCTTTTCAAGGGGACGTCCTTTTGCAAGTTCATCGATGAGTTTATCTAAATATCGTATTTCTTTCATCATTGGATCTTCTATGGATTCTATTGTTATTCCGCAAATCTTTCCGGTAATGAGGGCTCTGTTGGGATTCATGTGAGGGGCATGCTTAAAAAAATCTTCGTAAGTGATTTCTGTGTTGAGCAACTGAAGAATATCCTGGGAGGAATACCCTGTGAGCCACGTAATTACGGTATTTACTTCCTCTTGTGTTCTTTGTTTTTTTACTGCTTTGTTGATTAATAACGGATATAGTACGCTAAACTTCATCTTAAAGACTTTTTCATTTTTCATAATAATCATCCAGCACCAGTGTAACATGTTTCTTTCTTTGCAACAAGAATAATTTTTTGTATCCCCTTGTTATACTTGTTGTATTCTATTATAATAATGAAATCATGGAAATCATAAAATTAATCGGTATCGGTGTTATTTTAGGTGTAGCTAATGTTATTCCCGGTGTGTCCGGCGGAACCTTGGCTGTAGTTTTTAATATTTACGACAGATTGATACATGTCATTACCTTGGATATAAAAAAGATTCTTAAAGAATGGAAATTTATTCTCCCCCTTATAATCGGTATGGGATTGGGAATAATTTTATTCAGTAAACTTATTACTTTTTTGTTTGCAGAATATCCTACTCAGACAAATTGGTTTTTTATCGGAATTATTCTTGGTAGTATTCCCATGATTTACAAACGTTTTAACTCTGCTGCCAAAAAGAAATCTTCCGGAAGAATAGGCGGAATACTATGTGCTGTAGTTGCGTTAGGAATTATGGCTGTTATGGCGTATACTGATGTTTCCGAAGCCGGTAATGTTATTCAAACAGAGCTTACTGTGGGATTAGCCATAAAACTATTTATCGGGCTGGCTTTTGCAGCGATTGCGATGATAATTCCCGGTATTTCCGGTTCTTTTTTAATGTTAGTCGTGGGGATTTACAGTACGATTATAGCTGCTGTTGCTGATTTGAATATTCCGTTACTGATTCCCGGGGCGTTAGGAGCCATTGCCGGTTTGTTGGTAGGGGCAGGTTTGGTCCGTTTCCTTATGGCAAAGGTTCCGGCTCATACCTACGGAGCAATTTTGGGGTTAGTCTTAGGCTCCATTTTGGTAATCTTCCCCGGTTTTGGTTCTGTTACCACTGTGGTAACCTCTCTTTTGTGCGGTGCTGTAGGCTGTTGTATTTCATACATCGCTTCCCGTGAAAAAATAGAAGAGTAGAATAGTATTACCAAATCGGCGTTCTTAGGTGAGCCAAAGAATCCAACAGCTTTTCCATAAGAGCGTTGGTTTGGGGGGTAAGACTGGAGATGTTATCATATTCTGTATGTAACAGTCTCCAGGTGGCAGGCATTTTTTCCTGTACTTCATAAGGTTCCAAAGGTTTTGCGTTTTTGGGCAGAGTCCCTTTCATTATAGATGCTTCCAGTCCCGGAATTCGTTGCAGATTTCTCATATATGTCACAGCTTCTGAAGAAGGAAGGACTGTTATTGCTACTGCAGGAATTCCACAAGCAAGAAATCCGGCGTTATCGCTGTAAGGCACCGGCAATGTGAGCCATCTGTTGGGTGAAACCCTGCGGAGTAAATCTTCTGTTCTGTGTATAAGTGAATTGAACTGTCTTTGAAACCCAGGGCTTCCCTGTCCTGAGCCTGCTTTTGAAAGAACAAAAACATCTCCCCTGCCACAACAGTCAAAAACATAAATATCTTCGTTGGTAAGCCCCAATTGCCGGAATTTGGAAGCAATACCAAAAGCCCCTTGTTCAGAAACACCTTCGCTGTTTCCCATTTCTTCTCCATCGGAAAATATAATTTTTACATTATGACTGCCAGGAAAACGCAAAAGCCGGCGAGCCCAGTATAAAACCTGAAAAACAGCAGCACTATTGTCATTTGCTCCGGGACTGCCGGGAACTCTGTCATAGTGCACTAATACGGTTTTCATTCTGAATTGAGGATTATAGGCATCATGGGGAAATCTGACAATGATATGAGCAGAATTATCTAAAGATAGTATATGTCCTTTAATGCCAAAATCGGAAAGTATATCTAAAATAAATTGCTTTCTGTCGCAATTTTGTTGCAAAAACTGTTGAAAATCTTCTTGGTACATGACTTCGGTATTATAACAAGGTAAGATTGTATAAACAAGGGAGTCGATATAAAAAGGGCTCCCCGATTTATATCAGGAAGCCCTTGGGAAAATCTTAAAAATTAGATTTCAAAAATATCAGAAAATTCTTTTAACGCACCTTCTGTTTTGTGGGCAAGTACCTGTTTTGTAAGCAGTTTACCTAGCTGAACACCTTCTTGATCAAAGCTGTTTAAGTTCCACAAAAATCCTTGGAACATGATTTTGTTTTCAAAATGAGCCAACAAAGCTCCCAAAGTTTTGGGAGTAAGCTGTTCTCCGTAAATCAAGCTGGAAGGACGACCGCCGGTAAAGTTTTTGTTAGGATTGTCATCCCTTTTACCGCAGGCAAAGGCAACAATTTGAGCTGCCAAGTTTGCACAAAGCTTTTTCTGGCTGGTAGAGCCGTCTACTACAATATCGTTGCCGTTTTGGTTGTTTTTAAAACCGATAAACTGCAAGGGTACAATATCTGTTCCCTGATGGAGTAACTGGTAGAAAGAGTGCTGACCGTTTGTTCCCGGTTCACCGAAAATTATCGGGCCTGTTACATAATCAACCTTCTCTCCTCGGCAGTTTACGTGTTTACCGTTAGATTCCATGTCAGCCTGCTGAAGATGGGCAGGAAGGCGACTGAGAGCCTGACTATAGGGTAAAATAGCTGTGGTGGGGTAACCTTGAATGTTTCGTTCATATAAACCAATCAATGCATCCAAAAGGGAAGGATTATGTGTGATTGTTTTTTCCTTTGCAGTAATATCAGCTTCGTGAGCTCCTGCCAAAAAGTCTTTGAACACTTCTGGACCGAAAGCCAATGAAAGAACAGCTCCTCCTACGGCAGAGGTAGAAGAATAGCGTCCGCCGATAAAATCATCGATGTAAAAAGATGCCAAATATTCAGGGTTATTTGCCAAGGGGCTTGTTTCGGAGGTAACAGCTACCATGTGACAAGCCGGATTTAATCCCGCCTTTTTGATGTAGTCTTTTACAAACAACTCATTGGCCAATGTTTCCTGAGTTGTACCGCTTTTGGAAACAAGAATAAACAGTGTATGAGCCAAATCGGTGTTGGCGATAACTGTGGCACCGTCATCTGGGTCTACATTTGAAATAAAGGCTGCCTTCATTTTAAGACAATTATTTGTCCGAGCCCACTGTTCCAAAGCTAAATACATTGCACGGGGACCTAAGTCGGAACCACCGATACCGATTTGTACTACTGCGGTAAAAGGTTCTCCGGCAGCGTTGCAGATTTCTCTTTTGTGTACCTTATGTGCAAAGTCGGCAATGGCATCTATTTGAGCTTTGTAAAAATCTCTTTCGTTTTTTTCTTCAAAAAGTACATCATTTCCTAACTGTCCCCGAAGAAGGTGGTGCAAAACTTTTCTATTTTCTCCGGTATTGATAACAGCTCCGTTGTACAATTCTTGGAATTTTTCCGTAACTTGAGCCTCGTCGGCAAGTTCCTGCAAAATAGCTAAAACTTGAGGATTTACTTCTTTTGCGGCATAGTTATAGGTAAGACCTGCAGCCATGGGAACAGAATAATTTTTAACCCGTTGTGCCCCTTGGGAACCGGAAAGTTCTTCTTTGACAGAAACAAGGTTTTTCAAAGATTGAAGCTTTTTATATGCTTCCAGGGTATCAAGATTTTGCCATTGAATCATTTGATTGTACCTCGAAAAATTAAAAATAAATTCATCTGAGATGAACGGTTAGAATATATCATATTTTTTTATTTTATGACAGGGGATTTTTTTAGAAGAAAGATGGGTGCTTAAAAGTTTTTACAACTTTGTAGGAAATGTCAGAAATTTAAGGCATGTTTTATGGTCTAGATTTCAGAAGAAACATTGATGTAAGTAGCTGATTTTTTTGAAAGAAATCGGATTATACTCATCGCTGTCTTTTCTCTTATATTCCTAGGATATCCTAGGAATATAAGAGAAA
>JAHLFV010000120.1 GCA_018883625.1 Candidatus Treponema excrementipullorum | reverse complement strand
GAGATGATAACTGAAATGATAGACATACAAAGCCAACAAGATAATCGGGAAGTCCCTCTGAAAAAGGTCGGTATCAAAGGGATGCATTATCCCATTCAGGTGCTGGATAAAGTGCATAAAATCCAAAAGACAAGCTGTGTTGTGGACTTGTTTGTTAATTTGCCTCAGCATTTTAAGGGAACTCACATGAGCCGTTTTGTGGAAATTTTTCACAAATATCATACGGATTTGACTATGCCCCGATTTTTGGCGCTGTTGGAAGAAATCAGAGTTAAATTAGAAGCAGAAGAGGCTTTTGGGACAATAACTTTTCCATTCTTTTTGGAAAAGCAGGCTCCCGTTTCAGGGCAAGCAGGTATGATGTCTTATGAGTGTTCTTACGAGGGGCACGTAAGTTGCCGGAATAAAAGTCATTTTTTTGTGACTATCTCTGTACCCGTCACGACTCTCTGTCCATGTTCAAAGGCTATCAGCAGTTTTGGAGCTCATAATCAGCGGGGAAAAGTAAACGTAAAGGTAGAAAGTAACGGTTTTTTCTGGATCGAAGATATTATTGCTTTGGTGGAGGAGTCCGCTTCCTGTGGTTTGTATTCTGTTTTAAAGCGGGAAGATGAAAAGTTTGTAACGGAAAAAGCGTACAATAATCCACGTTTTGTGGAAGATGTAGTACGGGAAGTTTGCGTTGCTCTACAACACTATTCCCGTGGTGATAAAGGGTTTACTTGGTTTAGCGTAGAGGCTGAGAATTTTGAAAGTATTCATAATCACAATGCGTATGCTTACACGGAATTTTCCAAAGAGGGTGAACTTACCGGGAATCCGATTAAGGATGCATCCTGTTGAAAATACTGCTTGTTGGGACAGGTTCCCGTTATAACCATGTGAATTTGGCTGTTTTGTCTCTGTGTACCTTTGTTAATCATTATTTAACAGCAGAGGAAAAAAAGTTCTGTTCTGTGTCTTTTAAGGAATTTACCATTGCAACGCCTTTGCTGGATTTTATTCAGGGAATTGCAGAAGAAAAACCGGATGTGGTTATTTTTTCCGTGTATATTTGGAACAAAACTATTGTGTTTCAGGTAATGGAGCAACTGCCTCTTGTACTGCCGGAAACGGTGTTGGGAGCAGGGGGACCGGAAGTTTCTTATCAGGCTGAAATGCTGTTTGTTACCTATCCTTACCTTGATTTTGTGATCAGCGGAGAAGGGGAGCGTCCTCTGTTGGCTTTTGCTCGGGGACTTGCTGGTTTGGAAAGTCATTTTGTAACAACTTCGACAATCAATCCGATAAAGGCTCCTACAGTGGTCCCGGAAACGACTCAGACATGTACTTTGAGCTATGAGGATAATGGAAAACATAACATATCAGAACAAGTTTTACGGTTTTTATCTCAAACACCACCTATTTCTTTTTGGACAAGAAAATCTTATGTAAAAGATAACTCTGGTTTTTCTGCATATTCTTATGGCGGTGACGGAGCGGTTATTGAAGTTTTGGATCAAATACCTTTTGTTTATCGAGATGAGCAGGGGCAACTTATAAAAGAGGTAGATCCGGAACATAGTATTATTTACTATGAGTCTTCTCGGGGCTGTCCTTTCCGCTGTTCTTACTGTCTTTCTTCTTTGGAGAAAAAAGTACGATTTTTGTCTTTGGAACGGGTTTTTACAGATTTACAATTTTTTCTTGATACCGGTTGCCGGCTGGTAAAATTTGTTGACAGAACTTTTAACCTTAATGAAGAAAGATATATGGCCATTTGGCAATATATTATAGACCACGGGACAAATAAAACTGTTTTTCACTTTGAGATTGCCGCTCAACAGTTATCTCCGGCGGCCTTAGAGCTGTTACAAAAAGTTCCCAAAGGAAGGATACAGTTTGAAATCGGTATACAAAGCGCTAATCCCCAAACATTGCAGGCTGTAAACCGAGTTGCTGATTTGGAAAAATTGGCAGAAACGATACAGGCTATTCCTTCTACTATTCATCTTCATTTGGATTTGATTGCAGGTTTACCGTACGAAAATCTGGAAAGTTTTGGGAAGTCCTACGATTACGTGGCTTCATTAAAACCTGAAATGTTACAGCTGGGATTTTTGAAAATTTTATCAGGTACTGATATGGAAAGTTTTGCCCGTACTCACGATTATGCATGGCTTTCTGTGCCACCCTATCAAGTATTGGGAACCCCTTGGGTCTCCTACAGTGATTTACTGGAATTATCCGATGTAGAACGCCTGAACGATTATTTTTTTAATTCCGGCTGTTTTTACTATACTTTGGGCTATTTACTTAAAAATGATTTTTCCGTTTTTGAGTTTTTGTATAAAGTGTCAAAATGGTGTCGAAAAAAGGGCTATTTTTCCGGTTTGGGAACGGTAGATAAGTGTTTCCAATGGATATGGGATTATATCCATAAGGAAGACGAGGCATCATGTTACGGCGATTTGGCAGACTTTCTCCGTTTTGATTTTTTTGTTATGGAAAAACGCAGCGTATATCCTCAGTGGTATAACAGGTACTATAATAAAGATTGCC
>JAHLFV010000119.1 GCA_018883625.1 Candidatus Treponema excrementipullorum | reverse complement strand
AAATTAAAAGGACTGACCCCTTTACAATTCAGGAATCAGTCCTTAAAATCAGCTTGTTAAAGTGTCCAATAATTGGGGTGCACTTCATTTTTTGTCCAACTTTAGGGGTGCACTTCATGTGTTCAAACCTAAGGTGCATTTTTTTTACTGTTTTCTAACAGTGATAACTTCTCATTTGCAACCATGTTCCCCGCAACTGTGCCCATGTGAGTGATGATCTGCACAACTGTGTCCGTCGTGATGTTCACCGCAAGAATGTCCCTCTCCGTGATGGTGATTACAACATCCGGCACCGTTATCTTTCAAATCCCCGTTTACAAAAAACATTAAAGCTGCTTCTGCAGAGCCCTGCTGCCCGGCAATAAGTTTTATGTTCCCCTGAGCTAAAGCATCTCTGGCACCTTGACCGATGTTTCCACAAATTACCTGCTCTACTCCCAAATCAGACAAAAAAGTAAACAATGCAGAATGCCCACTACCGTTTGTAGAAACAACTTCCTTTGATACAATATTTTTACCATCCACATCAGCAATCAAAAAAGATGGGGTCCGCCCAAAATGTTGAAAAATTTCTCCGTTATCATACGAAACTGCGACTTTCATCTAAAACCTCCTTGTATTTAAAATACTAAAAAGAAATGCATTTGCAAACATTTATCCCAACAAATGAGAAAGTAAAATTTTAATACCGATGGATATTAAAATTACTCCCCCAAAAATCTGTGCTTTATCATTTAAAATCGTTCCGAATTTTTTTCCTATTCTCATAGCCGGCAAACAAACAAGAAAAGTTACAATTCCTATTACAGAGACACTGACAAACACATCCGCCTGGATTACCGATAAACCGATTCCTACAGCCAAAGCATCAATACTTGTGGCAATGCCTTGAAATAAAATCCGTTTTACCGACAGAATTTCTTGGTCAACATCACACGCTTCATCCGTTCCCAATTTTTCTCTGTACCCTTCCAAAATAAGTTTTCCGCCTAAAAAAGCCAATAAACCGAAAGCAATCCAATGGTCTACAGCCTGAATTTGTGCATAAAACAAATATCCGGTCAAAAATCCGATTAACGGCATTACAGCCTGAAAAAAACCAAAAGTAAAAGCAACAAAAAAACTCTTTTTTACAGACACGGACCTGCTACACATACCGTTAGTAATACTCACAGCAAAAGCGTCCATAGATAATCCCAGTGAAAGAATAAAAAGCTCTGTAAAGCTCATATATGTCTGTTCTCCTATAAAAAAAGCTGTCCATCTCTTGGACAGCCTCTCTTCAACAAGCGTCTTAGACAATCACAACACTGTTATCTGTGTCGGAAAAGGGTGCCGGAACATATTTGTCTGCAGCCCAGTCGTTTTCCCATGTTTTTCCGTCTAACAAGTATCTGAACTGATATTCCCGGCCGGGAGTCAATTCTACAGTTACGTAAAAACTTCCGTCCTTGCGCTTTTTCATGGGAGTGTCAACACTGCTCCAGCTATTAAAATCCCCTGCTAACCAAACTTTTTTGGCTCCTGCAGCAGCTTCTGCGGAAAGTTCAAAAGTTACCTTACAGACGTCTGCTTTTTTTGAATAAGATTTTATCAAAGCCATAAAAATCCCCCTAAAACCTAATATCTATACATAACAATTATTGATGGTATACTACGAAATGATTATATGTTATAATCCAAAGTAAAGCAATTACTTTAGAGAAAATTTATGGAGTTGTTTATGAATAATCGGTATCTTTTTACCTCCGAATCTGTAAGTGAAGGCCATCCCGATAAATTATGTGATCAAATTTCCGATGCAATTTTAGATGAATGTCTTAAAAAAGATCCCAACAGTCACGTAGCGTGTGAGACGTTTGCTTCTACTGCCTTGATTTTGGTAGGAGGAGAAATAACTACCGAAACTTTTGTAGATGTACAGCAAGTTGCCCGAGACATCGCCCGAGATATCGGATATACAGATGCAGATTACGGTTTGGACTGTGATTCCATGGCAGTAATGAATATGATTCATGCTCAATCTCCTGATATAAATCAAGGTGTTGCGGGGCAAGGCCTTGCAGAATATCAAGGTCTTCAAGGAGCTGGGGATCAAGGAATGATGTTTGGTTTTGCCTGTTCAGAAACCCCCGAGTTAATGCCTGCCCCTATAATGTACGCACACAATTTATTGTTGAAGGCAACAAAATTAAGAAAAGACAAGACAATTTCTTGGTTACGTCCCGATTCCAAAAGTCAGGTTACCATTCAATACGAAAATCATAAACCCGTCCGAATCGATACCGTTGTTATATCACATCAACATAATCCAGATGTTTCTTATGACACCATCAAAGACACCATTGTCGAACAAATTATAAAACCTGTTTTGGAACCCACCGGTTTGCTTGATGCTGATACAAAATTTTTTGTAAATCCAACAGGACGATTTGTTGTGGGTGGACCGTTTGGAGATACCGGACTTACAGGACGCAAAATCATTGTTGATACCTATGGCGGTATGGGACGCCATGGCGGTGGCTGTTTTTCAGGTAAAGATCCGTCAAAAGTTGACCGTTCCGCAGCATATATGGCTCGCTATATTGCAAAAAATATTGTAGCCGCCGGCCTTGCAGAACGGTGTGAAATACAATTAGCCTATGCTATCGGTGTTCCCTTTCCCGTTTCCGTCATGGTAGACACCTTTGGAACAGGAAAAGTAGAAGATTTCGCTATTACCGAAGCTGTAAAACAGGTTTTTGACTGCAGTCCTGCTGGTATTATTAAAACCTTAGACTTAAAGAAACCTATTTACAGAAAAACCGCTGCTTATGGTCATTTCGGTCGTCAGGATTTCAGTTGGGAAAAAACAGACAAGGTAGAAGCATTAAAAAATGCCATCAAATAAAGAACCGTCTTCTAAACGACAGCAGGGTATTAAACTTCTGAATCCTCAGCAAATCAATGAGATTTTTTGTCGGTTCAGAAGTGCCAATGAAAAACCCGTAACAGAGTTACAGGCTCCCAATGATTTTACTCTTCTGGTTTCTGTCGTATTGTCGGCTCAAGCCACAGATAAAAGTGTCAACAAGGCAACGGAGCCTTTGTACAAGGTAGCAGATACTCCCGAAAAGATTTTGGCTTTGGGAGAAGAAGGCCTTATATCGTACATAAAATCTATAGGGTTATATCGTTCTAAGGCGAAACACGTTATGGAACTATGTCGTATCCTTGTAGAAAAATTTGACAGCAAGATACCCGATACCAGAGAAGCATTACAAAGCCTACCGGGAGTAGGACGAAAAACAGCAAATGTTATCCTCAACGTGGTGTATGGCAAACCCACTATGCCGGTAGATACACACCTGTTACGAATAAGTCCCAGAATGGGACTTTCCAACGGTACTACCCCGGAAACCGTAGAGGAAGATTTATTACACTGCATTCCCAAAGAATTTATGCAACATGCCCATCACTGGCTCATACTCCACGGCAGATATATTTGTACCGCCCGAAACCCCAAATGTACAGAGTGCCCTATACAAGATATTTGTATGCACAATAATTTAGATAACTAGGAGAACTCTCTATGAATGAAAAAATTACAACATATTTTGATGAATTGCTATCTCCAGCGATGATCAATAGACTTATCACGACCTGTATCGGAGTTGTCGTATTATGGCTTGTTTACTTTGTAGTAAAAAAAATTATAAAAACAGCTACCAGCAGAAAGCTCAAGCCACCCGTTGTTAATATGATCGTTAAAATTCTCAGATACATATTATACGTATTACTTGTAATTTATGTACTGGATGTATTTAAC
>JAHLFV010000118.1 GCA_018883625.1 Candidatus Treponema excrementipullorum | reverse complement strand
CACAAAGTGCTTGGCAGGATAAATGACAGTTTCGTCAAGCTCTTCGATTATTTCTCCGGAAATAGTATTAAATCGTCGAATACGGACTATTTCTTCCCAATCAAGTTCTATACGATACGCCTCATCGGTTTCCATGTATGCCGGATACACTTCGATAACGTCACCCCGGATTCTGAACTTTCCTCTATCCAAAATGGCATCGTTTCGTTCATATTGCAGTCCGATAAGTTGTTTGCCAAAGGTTCCCGGATCTAAAGTCTGCCCTTTTTCCAAGTGAATTCTCATGTCTTTATATAAATCCGGCATACCCAAACCGTAAATACAGGAGACGGTAGCAACAACAATTACATCCCGCCTTTCCATGAGAGCATAAGTTGCCGCTAATCGAAGACGATCTATTTCATCGTTGATAGAAGCATCTTTTTCTATATATAAGTCACGGGCAGGCACATAAGCTTCCGGTTGATAATAGTCATAGTAGGACACAAAGTATTCTACCGCATTATTGGGAAAAAAAGACTTGAACTCTCGATACAACTGAGCCGAAAGAGTTTTGTTGTGGCTGATTATAAGAGTCGGTCGTTGAACTTTTTCGATAATTTTTGCCATGGTAAAGGTTTTTCCCGAACCGGTTACGCCTTTTAAGGTTTGATACTTGTCTCCTCGTAAAAATCCTTCTGCCAAACGCTCAATAGCCTGAGGTTGATCCCCGGAAGGTTCAAAAGAAGAAACGACTTTAAAAGGTCTCATAGTGCCTCCTGGAAAAAATATACACAGCAGACAGGTCTTTGTCCACTCTCTCAACAGGAGGCTTTTTAAAATCATTGTTCCATATCCATATTCTTGATTTTATCCCGATTTTTTACAATACTGGTTCATTATGAATTTCACGTATAACACCACTATTCGTGCCTGCTTTGTGGCCTACATTGTACAGGCTATACTGAATAATTTTTTACCACTGCTTTTTGTCCACTTTCAAAATATATACGGCCTTTCCTTGGGACAACTATCTTTTTTGATTTTGGGAAATTTTTTATTGCAATTGACAGTAGATTTATTGTCTGCCAAATATGCAGATAAAATCGGCTACAGAAAAATTACGGTTATTTCCCATTTTTCCGTAGTGATTGGATTTGTTCTTTTGACAATTTTACCATCTGTTATGTCGCCTTTTTGGGGAATATTGATAGCTGTTGCCTTTTACGCTGTAGGTGGCGGAGTTATAGAAGTATTGATAAGTCCCATAGTAGAATCCTGTCCCACCCAAAATAAAGAAGCTGCCATGAGTTTACTCCACTCCTTTTACTGTTGGGGCCACATGGCTGTTATTCTACTAAGTACCTTATTTTTTTATTTTTTTGGTTTAAAATACTGGAAAATATTAGCCTTCTTATGGGCTCTTGTTCCCTTGGTTAATGGGTTGCTTTTTACAAAAGTCCCCATTATTCCCCTTATAAGGGAAGGAGAACAGGGTATGTCGGCGAAAAAACTTTTTTCCACAAAAATGTTTTACTATTTTCTTCTCTTTATGGTCTGTTCCGGAGCTTCTGAGCAGGCTGTCAGCCAATGGGCTTCAGCCTTTGCGGAACAGGGGTTGGGAGTTTCAAAAACTTTGGGAGATTTGATTGGTCCCATGAGTTTTGCTTTTTTTATGGGACTATCCCGCTGGCTTTACGGTAAATTCGGAGAAAAAATTAATTTATATATCTCCATGATTTTTAGTGCACTCTTATGCATTTTGGCTTACACATTGATAATTTTTTCTCCCTATCCCCCTCTATCCCTTTTGGGATGTTCCCTCTGTGGATTCTCCGTAGGACTTTTTTGGCCCGGAACATTAAGCTTTGCGGCATATAAGTTGCCCTTGGGAGGCACCGCCATGTTCGCCTTTTTAGCCTTAGCCGGCGATTTAGGATGTGCAACTGGTCCAGGCATAGCAGGGATTATCTCAGGAATATTCGGTAATCAACACATAGGTTTTATGGTGGCATCTCTCTTCCCCATAGTAATGATTTTCGCTTTAACAACAAAAAGAAAAGAACTTATATAAAAAGTCATAAAATCACTTGATTCTTTATATAGAAACAACTATACTGTGGCTATACTACAAAAAACGGAGGAATAGTATGAAAAAAAATGAAATTCCCTATAAAATATACTTATCAGAAGAAGAAATGCCTCGAAGTTGGTATAACGTGCGAGCCGATATGAAAAACAAACCGGCCCCTTTGCTGAATCCTCAAACTTTTAAACCTATAACTGAAGAAGAGTTGGAACGAGTATTTTGCAAAGATTTGGTACAACAAGAATTAAATGAAACCGACAGACACATTCCCATACCTCAGGAGATTCTTGATTTTTACAAGATGTATCGGCCCGCGCCTCTTACACGGGCATATTGTTTGGAAAAAAAATTGCAAACACCTGCAAAAATTTATTATAAATTTGAAGGGAACAATACATCCGGCAGTCATAAACTCAACTCTGCCATAGCCCAAGCATACTACGCAAAAAAACAAGGGCTTAAAGGGGTAACAACAGAAACCGGCGCGGGCCAGTGGGGAACAGCCTTAGCCATGGCCTGTGCCTATTTGGACTTAGACTGCATTGTATATCAGGTAAAATGTTCCTATGAGCAAAAACCTTTCCGCAGAGAAGTTATCAGAACATACGGCGCCCAAGTTATTCCCTCTCCTTCCGATACAACTTCTGTAGGACGAAAAATTTTACAGGAGTTTCCGGGAACAGGAGGTAGTCTCGGTTGTGCCATATCTGAGGCTGTAGAAACAGCTGTAAGTAGAGAAGGATACCGCTATGTTTTAGGTAGTGTATTGTCTCAAGTGCTTTTGCACCAGTCTATTATCGGATTGGAAGCAAAACTGGCCATGGACAAATACAATATCGTACCGGATATTATCATCGGATGTGCCGGTGGTGGCTCTAACTTAGGAGGGCTGATTTCACCTTTTATGGGAGAAAAACTCAGAGGCGAAAGAGACTATCGTTTTATAGCTGTTGAGCCGGCTTCTTGCCCCAGCCTGACCCGGGGTGTCTTTGCTTACGATTACTGTGATACAGGTAAGGTATGTCCCTTACAAAAAATGTACACTTTAGGCTCCGGTTTTATGCCTTCCGCAAATCATGCCGGAGGATTGCGATATCACGGTATGAGTGCAATCTTGTCACAACTGTATCACGACGGTTATATGGAAGCCAGATCTGTGGAGCAGACGGAAGTTTTCCAAGCCGCACAGCTATTTGCAAGAACGGAAGGTACCCTACCCGCCCCGGAAAGTAGCCATGCTATTAAGGCTGCTATTGACGAAGCCCTGCGCTGCAAGGAAACCGGAGAAGAAAAAACCATACTGTTTGGACTTACAGGAACAGGATATTTTGACATGAAAGCCTATGAAAGTTTTAACAACGGCACTATGACCGATTATATCCCCACTGATGAAGAAATCAAAAAAGGTACCGACGGCATTCCCCGTTTTGAAGGAAATAATTTTTAATTTACAAAAAAAGGGCTGTCCTTTACGAAGCTTTTACAACTTCTAGGACAGCCCCATTTTTTATGATCGCTATGCTTGCATTACTTACGTGTAGGCACCTTATTTCAAAGTTACCATGGAAGCATCGTAATCTTCCGGCGGTACAAGTCCCATTAAGTCCATAATGGTGGCAGGCCAAGAACTGATTCCCAAGCCATCTTTTAATGTAAGCTCGTACTCTCCCTGATATTCAGGATCATAGATAATACCCGGTACAGGGTTCAAACTGTGGCTTGTTTTTGCTTTGGGAGAACCATCTTTATTTTGAGCTACAGCACCGTCTTTTTTATGTTCGTACATATCGTCACTATTTCCGTGATCTGCAGTAATACACATAATACCGCCGGCTTCATCGATAGCTTCCTTCAAACGTCCCAACTGTAAGTCCATAGCTTCCATAGAACATACTACAGCGTTAAACACACCGGTATGTCCCACCATATCACCATTGGGGAAGTTTAACCGGATGTGGTCATACTTTCCGCTCTTGATAGCTTTAATAACTTCATCGGTAATTTCGGCACACTTCATCCATGGACGCTGTTCAAAAGGCACTACGTCAGACTTAATTTCTACATAGTCTTCCAAGTTTTCATCAAATTTACCCAATTTGTTTCCATTGAAGAAGTATGTAACGTGACCGTACTTTTGGGTTTCGGAAATAGCCAACAAACGGACACCGCTCTTTGTAAGATAC